>CAMHOE010000008.1 GCA_946186665.1 uncultured Clostridia bacterium
TGATCTCTATTTTTATATTTAATTACTATATCTTTTTGCAGTGTAGACCGCCATATTGAGTTATAATGATTTTGGCAAGCTTAGGATTTGTTTGTCTGATATTTACAGGATATTGCAGTTTTTTCTCGTATACCCACATATGATCACCTCTCCTGATTGTCCCACGGCCACGGATCAGAGATCCATGCCCATCTGTTGCCGGATTCGTTCATTGGACTGAGAGGACCAAACTTTTCCTCAAACTCCCTGCGAAGGACAGCGCTCTTATCCTTATATGAAGCAAGGGCATCTGCCGCACTTGTGTCATCAGGGTGAGTATCCAGATAAATATGCAGTTCAGTCACAGCAAAATCATAGGACGATAGTTTTTGCAGCATACGTTCACGTTCAGACAATCTTATCCCCTCCTTTATTACAATCCGGATCAAATGGTTTATTCAGCTCCGGAAACATGGTACCCGTTCGGATACCATGCTCCGGAGAGTATAGCTTACTTGCATTCTGAAACGGCACATAAGCCATCGCAACAACAGTGTCATCGGGCAATGGCTCAATAAAGAAAGCTGAGTTCTGAAGCTTCCTGATAACATCCATAATAAACACTCCTTATGATACATTCCAATCAGCCTTTAATTATAGTTGACGACATAAAGCTTTGGTGATTTTATGACATCTCACACTTCTGTAAATTTGTAATTTTGAATGTGGAAAGTGGAATGGCGGCAGGATTTTGCTGAAGCGAAAACCTATATAGTAAAACTTTTTTAAACTTATAATTTGATCTGAAGCTTTGGACTTTGAATTATCTGACCACTTACCACTGACAATAAAATCAGGATAGGCTGATATTATCCTGTAGTTATATAATATGTCTGACATTTTTCATTGTTACAATACAGAAAAAACGGCAGCTGATACAATAATGATAGTATGCATACAAGAGGCTACTGACAAATATTCTCGACAGTCCGACTCTGCAATAATTCTGTAACCGAATTTACAGCAAAAGATCACGAACGTCTCGCCGGTTGACAAATGGGGTGAAAAAATGGTAGTATAGTGGGGTGAGATGAAAAAAGAGAAGAGGTTTTTAATGAAGGAAATCAGTATGAGATCGGGATTTGATGAGCTGATGCTCGATTCAAGAATAATGCGTGCGCTGGATGAAATGGGCTTTGAACAGCCTACCGAAATACAGGCACAGTCCATACCGCTGATAAGAAATGGCGCAGATGTTATCGGACGCTCTCAGACCGGTACAGGTAAAACTATGGCATTCGCTATACCTGCAATAGAAAAAATTGACGTAAACGAAAATAAACCAACTGTGCAGGTGCTTATTATGTGCCCTACACGTGAGCTTGCTCTTCAGTGCAGTGAGGAGATAAAAAAAGTTACTAAGTACATACATGGTATCCGGCCTGTAGAAGTTTACGGCGGCGCACCTATGGACAGACAGATAACAAGACTTAAACGTGCAAATATCGTTATAGGTACACCCGGCAGAATAATGGATCATATGAGACGCAGGACTTTAAAACTTGATAACGTCAAACTTGCGGTCCTTGATGAAGCAGATGAAATGCTCAGTATGGGCTTTAAAGAGGATATGGAAACTATCCTGCGTGATACTCCTGACAGCCGACAGACTGTACTTTTTTCTGCCACTATGCCGCCCTCAATAATGGCAATTACAGAAGAGTTCCAGCATGATCCTGAAATCGTTCAGGTCAGCAGAAAACAAGTGACACTGGATAATATCGTACAAAGCTATGTGGATGTTCCTATGGGACGCAAGTCCGATGCTCTGAAGCTTCTGCTGTATTATTATGAACCGTCACTTTCTATGGTTTTCTGCAATACCAAAAAAATGGCTGATGAGCTTACTGAAAGTCTTCGCAAAAGCGGTTTTAATGCCGATGCTTTACACGGCGATCTGAAACAGTCACAGCGCACAGCTGTAATGGATAAGTTCAGATGCGGGTCTACTTCAATTCTTGTTGCTACTGACGTTGCCGCAAGAGGAATCGATGTCAATGACGTTGAATATGTTTTCAACTACGATATACCGCAGAATAACGAATACTATGTTCACCGTATAGGCAGAACCGGACGTATCGGAAAGAACGGAACGTCTGTGACTATATGCAGCGGCAGACGTCAGGTAGCAGAACTTACAGGTATTGTACGTGAACTGAAATGCAGTATCAGTGAGATACCGGTTCCTACAAGCAGTGATATCAGAAGCCGTCAGAGTGAAAAAAATGCGGAAAGCGTTATATCTGTGCTTGAAAGCGACAAGGGCAGCTCCTACAATGATATGGTCAATCTCCTGCTTGAAAAGGGATACTCACTCTTTGATATAGCTTCTTCTGCGTTACAGATGAATTTCAGAAAACAGGAAATACAAATAGCCGATATAAAACAGGAACGCAAGAAATACGGCAAAAATGCCAATGTGGATTTCAGCAAGATAATTATTGATATAGGACGTTCAAGCCGTGCGGCGCCAAATCACCTTGTGGCTTCTATCACCGAAAGAAGCTCACTTCACGGCAGCGATATCGGAAAAATAGAAATATATGACGAATACTCTGTAGTGTCCGTTCCATCATCTTCCATAGAGGATGTTATAGACCGTATGTACGGAGCAAAGGTATGCGGACGTCCTGTAAAAACACGTCCATATTTAGACTCTCCGTCACGCCGTTCGTATAATAATTCTCACAGCTCTAAGCGTTCTTCCGCTAATAAACGCGGTTCAGACTCTAAACACTCTGCATACTCCAGCCGAAAACGATCCTCCAGGCAGACTAATACTTCCACTCGCCGGCGCGGATGATAATTTTCGGATATATCTAAGGAGAGAATGAATAATGAAAAAACTATTATGTGTATTATTACTCTCTGCAACAGTATTACAGTTATGCGCCTGCTCAGGAAATACTGAACAGTCATCAGTAAGTGAAGCTCCAGTCGTCAGCTACTCGGACAGTGACGACTCAGACAACAGTTCCAACCAGACTGACAGCTATGATGATCATTCTGCTGTTCTTTCCATAGTTTCAGAAGAAAGCTCTGTTTCTGATATTTCATACGATACGAGCGAAGAAGACTATGAAAGCTCAGCTGAGATCAGACCTCCTGTCGGAGTGAGCATTGAGCCGGGCGGAAAATTCAAGTTCACCTCCAGTGTTCTGTCACTTTCCGTTACCTTCCCTGATGAGTTCTGTATAATCAATGATGACTATTCTCCCCAGTATGGGATATACCTGCAAAATACCTCAGGCACTGCTACGCTTCTCCTTGAAGCTGTTGAGGATGAGACTCTTACACATAGACAGTTAGCAGGATATCTGCGTTCGCAATATCCTGATTCTGAGGTATATATAACAGATAAAAAAGAAGTTCTCTGTCAGTTAGCGACCACAGACAAAAACGGGAATTCTGTATATGTTATGCAGAAATTCCAGACCAGATCAGGCGGCTACAATAAGATAGTGCTTTGCTGCAAGCCTGACGAAAAAAGCAAATACACACCTGTATTCAAAGATATAAGATTTTCATAAAAGGAGCATAAGTAAAATGGGAAAATTTTCAAGCCTGAAAGAAGCGCAGGATTTTTTTGTAAAAGACAGATTCGCTACCGTCAACGGTATGAGAATTGATGAACTGAATGACAACACCTGCGTTTGCAGTGTGGATATAACAGACGATCACCGCAACGCTATAGGCGGCGTTATGGGCGGCGTTATCTTTACACTTGCAGATCTGACCTTTGCAGCAGCTTCCAATAATGCGCATTTCCCCACTGTTGCTCTGGATGTAAACATCCATTTTCTGAGCAGCACAAAAGGCAGCAAGCTTACAGCAAGATCGGAATGTATAAAAAACGGCAGAACAACAAGTGTTTATAATATCACCATAACCGATGATACCGGACGTGATGTTGCTATGTTTATCGGCACAGGCTATAAACTGCAAAATTAATATTAAACAAGTTTTCGAACCCCAAAGGCACTTCCTGCGGGCGCCTGCGAAAACTTACCGCCATTATTCATTTTTAAGTTTTAAGTATTCATTAAAACAATAAGGCTCCCCGTACTTTATGTATGAAACAAAACTTGGGTACGGGGAGCTTGTTATTATTCTATTGTTTTAATAAAATCAGTAAAGTATTCAGGCAAAGGAGATGACAGCGTGATCGTCTCTCCAGTACGAGGATGCACAAATGAAATATAGTACGCATGGAGACATTGCCCACCAAGCTTTACAAGATATTTCTTTCCGCCGTAGACCGGATCACCTGCAACAGGATGTCCTATGTATGACATATGCACCCTTATCTGATGTGTACGGCCTGTTGTGAGGGTCAGTTCAACATGAGTGTATCCCTTGAAACGGTTCAGTACTTTATAATGGGTTATTGCTTCTTTGGAGTTTTTCATTGTTACTGCCATTTTCTTGCGTTCTGTGGGGTGACGGCCTATAGGAGCGTTGATAGTCCCCTCTTCATTCTTTATGATGCCGCAGACTATTGCCTGATATTTTCTTGTAAAGCTGTGTTCCTTTATCTGTTCTGCAAGAAGTCTGTGGGAAAAATCATTCTTTGCAACTATCAGCAGACCGCTTGTGTCCTTATCTATCCTGTGCACTATTCCGGGACGCATTACACCGTTTATACCGGACAAGGAACTTCCGCAATGGTAAAGCAGTGCATTGACAAGTGTGCCGCTGTAATTGCCCGCCGCAGGATGGACTACCATTCCTCTTGGTTTGTTGACTACAAGAAGGTCATCATCTTCATATGGAATATCAAGCGGGATATTCTCAGCAGCTGCTTCATATTCAACCGGCTCAGGAACCTCAACACAAATGCTGTCGCCTGAACATAGTTTATAATTTTTATTGGCAGGCTTTCCGTTAACGGTAACACGAGCTTCAGCAATAAGCTTTTGCAGCGCCGAACGTGTAAGATCATCGTCTTTTTCTGCAAGGTATTTATCTATGCGAACTCCCATATACTCTTCGCTGACCGAAAAAATCTTATTTTGCATCATGCTCACCATCGGAAATTTCCTCTGACTGTTCTTCTGCACTGTCAGTTTCATTATCTGTTATCTCTTCCCCATTTTCAGAAGCTGCTGACGGTTCTGTTTTATCTGATGTGTTATCTTTTGTCTGCATAAACAGTACGATAACAAAAAGCACAGCACCTATTGTAATACAGTAGTCCGCAAAATTGCACACAGGCGGAAAGAACGAAACGGAAAGATAATCTACAACATATTGTCTGAATATTCTGTCGATAAGATTGCCGATACCTCCGCCTATCATGAGTACAGCAGAAGCAGCAAAAAGAGGCCCTGTAAACTTTTTTTTGACTATAAGATATATAAAAACTGATATCAGCAGGGCAGTAATAATTGCAAAGACAATAACATGGTCCTGAAACATTCCGAATGCAACGCCGCGATTTTCCACATAAATAAGAGAAAGCAGACCATCTATCACGCTTGCGCTTTTCACAGGCTTGAGATATTCAACTATAAAATATTTTATCAGCTGATCTATTCCCGCAACGACCGCAGACAAGCCCAATATCACACCTAACATATTATCCTCATTCCTTTCACAATTTCTAAATAAAGCACATTCATTATACAATACTTTCATCTCACTGTCAACGGCGGCGGGTGACTCCGCACACGTCAATCTAATTCAGACATCAAAATGATACAAAGTTTAATAAGATGTCATTTTGAGCGTTAAGCGAATAATCTTTGAGTGACTTATGCACACTTTACTATGCCTGTCAGGTTTAATTAATTAGAAAAAACGCACTTTAAGCCCTTTCGGCAAGCTCAAGAAAGAAGGTTGATTCTGAAAAGTAACAAAATAATTTCCAAATTAGATTGACGTGTGTGCAGGCTCTGCGCGGCTTGAAGTGTTGGGAGAAATGTGGTAGAATAGGTATTATTAAAATAAATGGAGGTAAATTGTATGAAAAATACAGAAAAAACTATGGAAAAAATCGTTGCCCTCTGTAAGGGCAGAGGTTTTGTTTATCCCGGCTCTGAAATATATGGAGGCCTTGCTAATACATGGGACTACGGTCCTCTGGGTATGGCTTTGAAAAATAATATCAAGTCGGCTTGGCTGAAAAAATTCGTACAGGAAAATAAGTATAACGTGGGTCTTGATGCGGCTATCCTCATGAACCCTCAGACTTGGGTGGCATCCGGTCATCTTGGCGGTTTCTCTGACCCCCTAATGGATTGTAAGGAGTGTAAGACAAGACACCGTGCGGATAACCTTATCGAGGACTTTGACGGTACAAATGTTGCAGGCTGGTCAAATGAGCAGATGATGGACTATATCAAAGAAAAGGCTATCCCCTGCCCTGACTGCGGTAAGCATAACTTTACAGATATCCGTCAGTTCAACCTTATGTTCAAGACTTTTCAGGGCGTTACTGAGGACAGTAAAAATGAACTCTATCTTCGTCCCGAAACAGCTCAGGGTATCTTTGTAAACTTCGCTAACATACAGAGAACAAGCCGTAAAAAAGTTCCCTTCGGTGTTGCTCAGATCGGTAAGTCATTCAGAAATGAGATCACACCCGGTAACTTTATTTTCCGTGTACGTGAGTTTGAGCAGATGGAGCTTGAATTCTTCTGCAAGCCCGGCACTGACCTTGAGTGGTTCGAGTACTGGAGAGGCTTCTGCCGTGACTGGCTGTACTCTCTGAACATAAAAGAAGAAAATCTCAGACTCCGTGATCATGATCCTGAGGAGCTGTGCTTCTATTCAAAGGCAACTACAGACTTTGAGTATCTCTTCCCCTTCGGCTGGGGCGAGCTCTGGGGCGTTGCAGACAGAACAGACTACGACCTTACTCAGCATATCAATACAAGCGGTAAGGCACTTGAATACTTCGATCCTCAGACAAACGAAAAATATGTTCCTTATGTTATCGAGCCGTCACTTGGTGTTGAACGTCTTTTCCTTGCGATAATGGTAGAAGCTTATGACGAGGAACAGCTTGATGAAAAGGACAGCAGAGTTGTTCTGCACCTTCATCCTGCACTGGCACCATTTAAGGCGGCTGTACTTCCTCTTTCCAAAAAGCTTGCTGATAAGGCTGATGAAGTTTATACAATGCTCTCCAAGAACTTCATGGTAGAGTATGATGATGCTGGTTCTATCGGTAAACGCTACCGTCGTCAGGACGAGATCGGTACCCCCTTCTGCATTACCTACGATTTTGACAGCGTTGAGGATGGATGTGTGACCGTTCGTGATCGTGATACAATGGCTCAGGAAAGAGTTGCTATTGATAAGCTTGTTGACTATCTCAACGAAAAAATAGCTTTCTGATACTTATAAATAAAACAGAACATGCAACTTGTTGATAAAAACCGCTAAGCACTATGTTTAGCGGTTTTTTGTATATTTTTTAAATGTGTCGGATATATTGCGCTCCGGTCGTTCAATTACTTTTATAGCTCTGAAGTCTTATGTTCCGGAGGCTGCGTCACTGTTAAACAATATCGGACAGTTGATAATGATAAAATGATTGTATGAATATATGTTTTCATCGTTGCTTTGATATAACGACAGATATGATCATCAGAAAGGTGCTGAAAACAGTGTCATACTGTATTTACCTCAGAAAATCAAGAGCTGATGCAGAAGCTGAGCTGCGCGGTGAGGGTGAAACTCTTGCACGACACGAAAAAGCCCTGACTGCTTTTGCTGAACATTCAGGGCTTAAAGTCACAGCTATATATAAAGAGATAATCAGCGGCGAAACGATTGCTGCCCGACCTCAGATGCAGCGGCTGTTATCTGAGGTCAGTGAAGGACTGTGGGATGGCGTTATCGTTATGGATGTTGACCGTCTTGCTCGCGGCAACAGTATAGATCAGGGCATTATATCTCAGACCTTTCTATACGCTGGAACAAAGATAATCACGCCTGCAAAAACATATGATCCTGCCAATGAGTTTGACGAAGAATATTTCGAGTTCGGGTTGTTCATGAGCAGACGAGAATATAAAACCATAAACAGACGTTTGCAGCGTGGAAGAATAGCGAGTGTAAAGGAAGGCAAGTATATCAGTAATAAAACTCCCTTTGGCTATGAAAGGGTGAAGCTCCTGAACGACAAAGGTTATACCCTCTCTCCTGTTCCTGAGCAGGCGCAGGTAGTAAAAAGCATTTTTGAATGGTACACAGACGGTAAGCTTCAGGAAGATGGAACACGCCGCCGGATAGGTGTATCTCTTATTGCAAGAGAACTTAACGAGAGAAAAATATCCACAAGAGATGGCGGTGTATGGACAGCGCCCACAATACGTGATATGCTTATAAATCCGGTTTATATCGGAAAAATACGTTGGAACTGGCGTCCGCAGAAAAAGAAGATGATAAACGGCAGTATTGTAACTGAACGTCCAAGAAGCTCTGATTGTCAGATATTTGACGGTATTCATGAAGCGATAATTGATGAAGAGACATTTAACACTGCACAGGCATTCATGAGCAAAAACAGCAACCGCCCAATAAGGGGGGACAAAAAAACTCAGAACCCCTTAGCAAGTCTTGTAGTGTGCGGATCCTGCGGAAGAAAAATGCAGCGTCGTCCAAACCCCAAAAATCCGGATATGCTCATTTGTGCCGAACCCAATTGCAGTAATCACGCATCATACATTTATCTGGTAGAGCAGCGTGTACTGGAATGCCTTAGAAAATGGTCAGACGAGTTTGAGATAACAATAAATAGTAATGATAAGATCGCCGTTACAAACACTGATGAACAAAGAGCCGAGCTTTCAGCGGTTGTAAAGAGTGAAGAAAAAGTAAACTCTCAGCTTGACAAAGCATTTGAAGCTTTTGAGACAGGTATCTATGATGCGGAAACATTCAGACACAGAAGCGATATCCTCAGGCAGCAGCTCCGGGAGCTGTCAGCTAAAAAGACCGAGCTTCAAAAAAGCATTGACAAGGCAGAAGAAAACGAGAGAGTAGTAAAAGCGTTCATACCAAAAGTCAGGAAAGTAACTGCCATATATAACGATCTTTCAGATCCTCAGGTAAGGAATGATATGCTGAAGGAGGTAATTCATCATATTGAGTACGTCAAAGAGACACGTGGACACGGTCATGAGGAAGAGTTTTCCATAACTCTTTTTCCAAAGCTTCCAAAGATATAAGAATGACTTATATACTATGAAAATAAAATCGGATTGTAGAGGATTTTGCTATTGACTTAGAACGTTTTGTATAAAGTCATCATTAAGTTTCAGGTTATACTTTTCAAAATGATAGATTTCGGATTCATATCTATACACTTATACTCTGTACTCAGCAAGCTTGCTACTGTCGCTGATGGGCTGTATACTTGAGTTCATGGCTCCTCCTGCTCACGGCGCATATGCTCTTTTTTCAGATAGTCCCGGAATGCTATTTCTCCGCAGTTTCTGCGAATTTGTTCCAGTTCTTCCTTCGTTTTTACAACCCAACTGTCATCGATATAATCTATACCTTTTCCGAGTCCGTGATCAATGGTCATTACTATTGCCATATTAACAGCTCCTTTCAATCATTTGTATGTACGTCTGGCGCGTTTTAGGCACTGTATATTTTGGCGAAAATGAAGAGGACGCTATGAAATGTGCAACGGATACGGTCATGATAAAGAGTTTTCCATAACTCTTTTTCCAAATCTTCCAAATATATAAGAATGACTGATATCTTACTGGTACAGAAGAATTGGGACATCTGGAAATGGTGGGGACAATAGTATATCAGCTCACAAGGAACCTGAGTATGGAGGAAATCGAGAAGTCAGGCTTCGGAGATTATTTCGTTGACCATACAACGGGAATATATCCTGTATCAGCAAGCGGTACTCCGTTTTCAGCGTCTGCACTACAGGTGAAGGGGGATATTATCACAGATCTTCATGAAGATTTAAGTGCCGAACAAAAAGCTCGTACGACTTATGATAACATACTGAGATTTTGTGACGACCCCGATGTCAAGGATGCCATCAGGTTCCTGCGCGCAAGAGAAGTTGTGCATTATCAAAGATTCGGCGAGGCACTGCGGTTAGTGACAGATAAACTGGACAGCAGGAATTTCTATGATTTTAATCCGGAATTTGATAAATGCAGGGTTAAGGAAAACAAAAACAGCAAAAGCAATACAAAAAAATAATCTATCACATGGCAGGGATTTGCGCTTAACGTATACCCCTGCCATTATATTTAACTACAGACTTGTGGAAAATGTTCTGCTAAATTATCTGATACAAATACCCACTCTTGAGTCTTTTGAACAATTATCTTGTATGTATTTCAGAACGCTACAAAATTTAACATCAAATGTCAAGTGCAGTTGGTTGAAACATGTAAAATCATGATGTATAATTATAACTGTAAGGAGGTCGATACCATGAGTGAATACCTGAGAAAGATCAGACAACAAGCCAAAATGACACAGGAAGAGCTTGCTCAGATGATGAATGTATCAAGACAGTCGGTGGCAAAATGGGAAAGCGGAGATAGCGTTCCTGATGTGTTAAAATGCAGCGAGCTTGCTAAAATTTTTGACATCAGTATAGAGGATGTCGTTCTGATGTTCATGAACAAGGATGAAATATTGGATTATAAACCTAAAAGAAAGTTCATTTTCGGAAAATGTGTAATAGATGATAACAAGATAGTTATTCCGGATGAAGCAATGGAAGTGTTCGGATTAAAAAACGGAAGCGAGCTTGTATTGCTGGGAGACTTGCAGCAGGGACTAGCGATGGTTCCTCTTGAAAGTATAAATGATTTTATGAAGGCATTTAACGAAGCACCTACATATGGAGGGGAAAACAACGTATGAAAACGATAATCAAAACCACAGATCTGACGAAAAAGTTCGGTACAAAAACCGCTGTAGACAAGCTTAATCTGGAGATATTCGAGGGTGAGATCTTCGGGCTGCTGGGTGTTAACGGAGCAGGAAAAACAACAACTATCCGTATGCTTACTGGTCTTTCCGCTGTGACCGACGGAGATGCTCATATTATGGATTACAGCATAAAAAAGGATCTTCAGGAAATAAAGAGACTGACAAATATTTCTCCGCAGGAAACTGCTGTTGCGGGTAACCTTACTGTCAAAGAAAACCTTGACTTTATGGGAAAGATATACGGCATGAACAAGGAAGATACCAAAAAGAATATTGAGAAGCTATTCAAATCTCTGGAGCTTGAGGAGGTTCAGAACCAAAAAGCAAAAACACTTTCCGGAGGCTGGCAGAGACGTCTTAGTATTGCAATGGCGCTTATAACCGACCCGAATATAATCTTTCTGGATGAACCTACTTTGGGTCTGGATGTCCTTGCAAGAAGAGAGCTTTGGAAAATAATCAGCTCACTTAAAGTCAAGGTAACGGTAATACTTACAACACATTATCTTGACGAAGTAGAAGCACTTTGCGACAGGATCGCAATAATGGCAAAGGGCAATCTGAAAGCACTCGGCACAGCTGAGGAACTGAAAAAGAAAGCAGGCAAGGAAAAATTAGAGGACTCTTTTGTAGAAATCGTAGGAGGCGCAGAAGAATGAGATCAATGACATTTGCATCAAGAAATATTAAAGAGCTTTTAAGAGATCCCCTGAGTTATGTATTCTGTCTGGCATTTCCGATAGTAATGCTCATAGTAATGACCATAGTAAATTCAGCGATACCGGAAAATCCGATACCTGAAGGATTGCCAATAGACGACAGTGCCGTCATGGTGCCGACTGTCTTTCAGATAGCAAAGCTCACACCGGCAATAGCAATATTCGGTATGACGTTCATAATGCTGTTTACGTGTATGAGAGTTTCATCTGACCGTGCAGGTGCTTTTCTTACAAGACTGTATGCGTCACCTATGAAGGGTACGGATTATGTAC
Source organism: uncultured Clostridia bacterium (assembly GCA_946186665.1). GTDB lineage: Bacteria > Bacillota > Clostridia > Oscillospirales > Acutalibacteraceae > UBA1213. The sequence goes on from CAMHOE010000008.1 coordinate 11,961, forward strand.
TTGGCTATATTTTCCCCTTTGCGCTGATCGCCTTTGCCCAGATCGTAATAACGTATATCGCAGGCGATATCATAGCTGTAGTTGACAGCAAGGATACCTTCAACGTTCTTAATATGCTGATATCAATTCCGCTTTTTATTCCGTCTGTTCTGTTATTTATCGGCACAGGAATACTCTTCGGAGTTCTGTTCAATGACAAGGCTGCTCCGGGTGTTTGCTCTGCTGTAATTACAGGTGCTGCACTGCTGGGCGGTATTTGGATGGATGTTGACCAGATGGGTGGAGTATGGCTCTCAATATGCGATAAGCTTCCCTTCTACTATTGCGTAAGAGCTGCTCGTTTTGCTTTGGCAGGTGATTTTCAGGAAATGCTCTTCCCCCTTCTCATTAGCAGCGCATATGCAGCAGCAATATTTATTATATCAATTATAGCTTTTGTCAAAAAAATGAAGAGCGATAAGAAATAAAAAAATTCCGGGATGTGGTAAACAAATCACATCCCGTTTTTATTTCATTTTGAACTTTGAGCTTTGGAATATGAACTGAAAACTTATTACCAGAATAAAAAAGTTTTCTGAGTATAATAAAACACCGCTTTACCTTAAGGGTACTGCGGTGTTTTTATCATTATCTGAAATATTATCAACACAACAAGATAATAAATAAACAAAAGACGAGTTCAGGAGCTGACCCCTGAGAAATCCTGAATATCAATATTTTTCAGAGTAGTGGTGCGCTTTTTCAAGAAGCATATCCTTGACCTTCATGAGTCGTGTACGGCTGCTTCTGTCGTTTTCTTCAAGCTTCATGGCAATGTACTTGATGGTGTCCTCGTAACGGGGGATCATAACGTGCTCCAGAGAATTAACTCTGCGGCGTGTGCGCTCTATTTCAGCTGCCATTAGCTCACAGCTTTTTTCTGTTTCAGCAAGCTTTATCAGATCCGGCATGAGGTCGTTCAGAGATGTCACAGCATCATCAAGCTCAAAGGATGTGAAGGCAAAGCCGTAAGGGAATATATCGCCCTTCTCCGGACTCTGGTCAACAGACGAGAAAACCGGCACATCAACACTCATGATGTTTCGGGAGGTTACTTCTACACCTGTCTGCTGCTTGGAGGACATAAGTGAGGAGTCAAGAGCTTTCTTGCTCATAACGGCACTTGCATTTACAAAGTGTGAACTACAAACCTTCAGCTCTGCTTCTATCTTTTCACGAAGCTTTTTGTTCTCCTGAACAAGCTCTATAAACTGACGCATAAGCTCGTCACGCTTGTCTTTAAGCATTTTATGTCCCCTCTTTGCGGTGACAAGCTGCTTTTTGAGCTTTGTCATCTGCATACGGGTGGGGTTTACATTCATTATGTCCATTTCAATGCTCCTTGCAGATCACTTGCCGTAGTATTTGTCAAGCATATCATCCTTGATTCTCTTCAGCTCGCTTCGGGGAAGAATGTGAAGGAGTCTCCAGCCTGTATCAAAAGTATCCTCTATGGTACGGTTGGTGGTATAGCCTTGTGACACATATTCCTTTTCAAAGGCTTCGGCAAATTCGGCGTATTTTTTGTCGATATCAGTAAGAGCTGCTTCACCCAGTACTATCATCAGTTCTCTTGCGTCCTTGCCTCTTGCATATGCGGAGAAGAGCTGGTTCATGGTTGCAGCGTGATCCTCTCTGGTACGACCCTCGCCTATTCCCTTGTCTTTAAGACGGGAAAGCGACGGAAGAACGTCTATGGGAGGTGTTATGCCCTTTCTGTAAAGCTCACGGCTGAGGATGATCTGTCCCTCAGTGATATAACCTGTAAGGTCCGGTATGGGATGAGTCTTATCATCTTCGGGCATTGTAAGGATTGGTATAAGTGTGATGGAACCGTCCTTGCCCTTTTGTCTGCCGGCTCTTTCATAAAGAGTTGCAAGGTTTGTATACATATATCCGGGATAGCCTCTTCTGCCGGGAACTTCCTTACGTGCGGCTGATACCTCACGGAGAGCATCGGCATAGTTGGTGATATCAGTCATGATAACAAGAACGTGCATACCAAGATCAAATGCAAGATATTCAGCGGCAGTAAGAGCCATTCGGGGTGTTGCGATACGTTCGATAGCAGGGTCGTTTGCAAGGTTTACAAACATCACCGTTCTGTCGATAGCACCAGTCTCACGGAAGGACTGTACAAAAAAGTCCGACTCCTCATAGGTTATACCCATAGCTGCAAATACAACGGCGAACTGCTCGTCCTTGCCGCGTACGGCTGCCTGACGTGCGATCTGTGCCGCAAGCTGTGCATGAGGCAGACCTGAAGCTGAGAATATGGGAAGCTTCTGTCCGCGCACAAGTGTGTTCAGTCCGTCTATGGCAGATACGCCTGTCTGGATGAACTCCTGCGGATAGTCACGGGCAGCGGGGTTCATGGGGGTGCCGTTGATGTCAAGACGTTTTTCAGGGATAATTGCAGGACCGTCATCTATGGGGTTTCCCAGTCCGTCAAATACTCGTGACAGCATATCGCCGGAAACCGGAAGCTCCATCGACTTTCCGAGAAAACGCACCTTGGAGCCTGCAAGATTGATGCCGGCAGCTGAATCGAACAGCTGTACAAGGGCATTTGAACCGTCTACCTCAAGTACCTGACAGCGGCGTATCTCGCCGTTTGGCAGCTCGATTTCACCCAGCTCGTTGTAGGTCACGCCGTCAACATCGCTTATCATCATAAGAGGACCTGCGACCTCTCTTATTGTACGGTATTCCTTAGGCATCAGTCCTCACTCCTTTCGATAACATCCTCTATCTCCTTGTCAAGAATTGCCTTGACGGATTCAAACTCGGAGTCGATGTTGTTTTCTTCTTCATATTTGAAACGTCCTATTCTCTCACGAACAGGCATACTCATAAGCATTTCTATATCTGCGCCCTTCTTCAGTGCTTCTGAAGACTTATCATAGCACAAAAGAATTGCACGCATCATAAGTACCTGCTTTTTCAGGGATGTATAGGTATCTACAGAGTCGAACGCATTCTGGTGCAGATAGTCCTCACGGATGGAGCGGGCAGTTTCAAGCTTTAATCTGTCGTTTGCTGAAAGTGCATCCATACCTACAAGGTTAACTATTTCCTGAAGCTCGGCTTCATCCTGAAGCAGTGACATTACTCTTGTGCGAAGCTCCATGAAGTCTGATGAAGCGTTCTCTGAGTACCATTTTGCAAGCTGATCAGTGTAAAGCGAATAGCTTGTCAGCCAGTTGATAGCCGGGAAGTGTCTCTTGTATGCAAGAGAAGCGTCAAGTCCCCAGAATACTTTTACTATTCTCAGAGTTGCCTGAGATACAGGCTCGGAGATATCACCGCCGGGAGGTGAAACTGCACCGATAACTGAAAGTGCGCCCTCAGTATCGTCACTGCCGTTTACTATTACACGGCCGGCACGTTCATAGAACTGCGCAAGACGGCTGCCCAGATATGCAGGATAGCCTTCTTCACCGGGCATTTCTTCAAGACGTCCGGACATCTCACGGAGAGCCTCTGCCCATCTTGATGTAGAGTCTGCCATAAGTGCAACTGTATATCCCATATCTCTGAAATACTCGGCAATTGTTATACCTGTATAAATTGAAGCCTCTCGTGCTGCAACAGGCATATCAGAGGTATTTGCAATAAGAACTGTACGTTCCATAAGAGAGTTTCCTGTTCTCGGGTCTTTAAGCTCCGGGAACTCGTTGAGAACGTCTGTCATTTCGTTTCCGCGCTCGCCGCAGCCTATATATACGATAATGTCGGCAGCAGCCCACTTTGCCAGCTGATGCTGAACAACTGTCTTGCCTGAACCGAAGGGTCCCGGAACAGCCGCAACACCGCCCTTTGCTATCGGGAAAAGCGTGTCGATAGTTCTCTGTCCTGTTGTAAGGAGAATATCAGGAGACAGCTTGCGCTTGTAGGGTCTGCCGATACGAACAGGCCATTTTACTGACATTGTGATATTCTCTTCTTTGCCGTCGTTTTCAATTACGGCAACAGTCTCATCAACTGTAAAGTCGCCTTCCTTTATGCTCTTTATTTTACCGCTGAGCTTATTCGGAAGCATTATCTTGTGGATAACGGCATTTGTCTCCTTGACGGTGCCGATAACATCGCCTGCCTGCACCTTAGCGCCTGCCTTTACCGAAGGAGTAAAGTGCCATTTCTTTTTGTGATCAAGTGACGGCACTTCAACACCTCTTGTAAGGTTATTGCCTGCCACCTTCATAATCTCGTTCAAAGGACGCTGGATACCGTCATAGATAGCACCTATAAGACCGGGTCCCAGTTCTACTGAAAGGGGTACGCCTGTTGACTCTACCACTTCACCGGGGCCAAGACCTGAGGTCTCTTCATAGACCTGTATTGAGGCTTTATCCCCGTGCATTTCTATGATTTCACCTATAAGACGCTGCTTACTTACCCTTACAACGTCAAACATATTTGCATCACGCATTCCCTCTGCAATTACCAGAGGACCTGCCACTTTGGTTATAATTCCGCTTATCAAGTCTTACACCTCAATTTTTAAAGAGTATGTCAGAACCTACCGCCTGCTCCACAAAGGATGACAGACGTCTCTGACCTATGCCTGTGTTGCCCCTTACTCCCGGAAGAGGGATTATCGCCGGGACAGCTCTTTCCGCAAATTTTTCTCTTTCCTTTGCGCAGGCCTCGAAGATTTCTTCCGTCATATATATTATTGCGTAATAATCATTATCGGTGATCTGTTTGAGAAGCTGGGAGGAAGCCGCTGTATCATCACAGATAAACAGATCCATTCCTACAGCGCCAAAGCCCTTTATGCTCTCGCTGTCTCCGATGATAGCAATACTTTTAGCCATAGATCTCACGCAGCCTTTCTCTGATCTTGTCGGGAGGAGTATTTGTTTTCAGTCCGCTGGATACTATTGATATCAGCTTGCGCTCGTACTCGCAGCCGATGTAATATCCTAAAAGCGGTTCTGCTCCCTCGCTGGACAGTCTGCATATTTGTCTGGCAAGACGTATAAGCTTATTGTCTACAAATTTTTCAAAGCCCGGAGCCGATTTCTTATACTCATCCATAGCCCTTGAGCAGTCATAGGCTGTTAGCTTGCCGAAGTACTTTTCAAGTCCCTCGTGACCGCCCTGTAGAGCTGTTTTTATTACCTGAGCCTTATCAAAGCCCTCGCAGTCGCAAAGGGCGTTTTCAAAGAAATATTTTCCTGCTCCCGTCAGCGTTCCTCTGAGTGCCGTCTTGACATTTGCATAGAAAACCAATGTATCAAAGTATTCTTTCATAAAGACCGAACGTGAGCTTTTTCCGTACTCCAGAAGCTGTGTAAGAACAGCCTTGTCGATATAAGCGTCACTGAGTCTTGAGTCCTTTGTTTCCGCAAGAAGCTCGTAGGCCTTGTCAGCAGGGCTTCTGAGCCACTCCGGAAGCACATTGAAGCGGCGGTTCTCCACAGCCTTTATCATGTCCTCAGGCTTTACAATACAAGGCTCTGCAAGCAGCTCCTTGTATTTTCTGTCGGACATTACACCCTTAAGGACAGTTTTTAAATTGTGAACATCATTTTGCAGCAGGAAGGGAGTGAACAGGTCAAAATCGGGAGCGATACTTTTTATGTATTTCCACATCTTTCCGGCATTGCTCTCTATGACCTCATCTATTGTGCTGCCGTCACCATAGCCCTTGTCCTTTAAAAATCTTACAAGCTCGTTTTCGCCGCTCAGTGCAAGCATCTGTTCCACATCGGCGTCAGTGAGCATGGAGTTCTCTTTTGCACGGACAGAACCTATGGAAAATTCATACGATAAAGCCATACGATACCCCCTTAATCCCTGAACAGCTCACGGTTGATAAGGTCCTCTACAGCTTCACGCTTATCCTCAAGAACTGACGAGAAGCTCATATTGTCCTCTATATCCCCGTTTTTGAGGATAAAACCGCTCTTTATACTGTTGTCGGGAGTACGGCTGAGAGACGCTCTGACACCGCTTGCTGCAAATCTCTTTTCAAAGTCATCAGGGACCCTTTTCAGATCTCTTTCGTTCAGGAATACGACTCCCTCCTTTTTTTCAAGGGTGGACGCCAGCTTATAAATAAGCTCAAAGTATTCCTTATTTCCGAGTCCGTTCATGTATTCAATAACGGCGTTTACTGTTTTGTCTATCTCTGCACGCTTTGCACGAAGCAGGATATTTCTTTTTTCAAGCTCTACTCTGCTTTTGCAGGATCTTTGCAGCTTTTCGTTTTGCTGAGCCTTCTTTTTCTCGGCATCTTTTTTTATTTCATCTGCCTTCAGACGGGCTTTTTCAAGGATCCTGTCGCATTTTGTTTTTGATTCTGCTTTGATCTCTGCGATGGTCTTTTCACTGTCAGCCCTTATGCTTGACAGTATTTTTTCACCGCTGCTCATACACGACCCACCTTTATTCAGTAATAGGGGCTGTCATATATTCCCCAAATGTATCTCTGCTCCTTATATCAGATATCAAGTCCCGGAACAGAAATTACAACAAGAAGTGATACGATAAAGGCAAGAAGCGCATAGATCTCAACGAGTGTGATGGAAACCATTGCCTTTGAGAAGTTCTTTTCGTCCTTTGCTGTCATGGTGATACCTGAAACAGCTGCCTTGCCCTGTGCAAAGCCTGAGATCATACCGCCTATTCCTATTGCTATGGATGCAGCAACAAAAGCAAGACCTTTTCCAATTGAGGGCGGATCGCCGCCGAGTACGCCGCAGTTGATGAGGATAAGGAAGCCTACGATGAAGCCGTAAAGTCCCTGTGTACCGGGAAGAAGTGTAAGAACCAGCATCTTACCGAACATTGAAGAGTCCTCTGAGAGAACACCCATTGATGTCTGTGCAGCACTGCCCACACCTTTTGCAGAACCGATACCTGCAAACACCGTTGCTATTGAAGCCGCCAAAATTGCTAAAAACATTCCAACCATTGTATTGTTACCTCCGTTTATTGATTAAGGAACATTATTCCTCTTTGCTGCCCTTTGTCTTGAAGTTTTTGCTCTTCAGTGAAAACGGCTCAAAGGGCTTTCCGCCGCCTTCATAGAATTTACTGAACATCTCAACGTACTGCAAACGCATTGTATGTACATACGAACCCAGTGCGTTCAGACCGATTGTTATTGCATGACCCACAAGGAATATTATTATCATGAAGAATATTCCGATGACTGATGTGCCGAAAAGGGTCGAAAGCATATTGAATACCTGAGCCATAACTCCTGTGGTAAGTCCCAGTGCAAGAAGTCTTGAATAGCTCAAAAGGTCGCTGATATAGCTTGTGATATCATACAGGGAAGCAACTCCTCCGATGAGCTTTCCGAAAATACCCTTCTTCGCTCTGCCCTGAGTAAGCACCAGTCCTACAGCAGAAGCTATTGCTATACCGCCGCCTATCGTTATGAGAAGCGGGTTTACAGCCATACCGACTGCCAGTACCGCAAAGCCGCAGAGCATCAGCATCCACAGACCGGTATCCAGAAACGCCTGTGCATACTGTTTATGCTTCAGGCACACATAGAACTTGCAGCCCATGCCCACAAGTATATGGACAAGTCCCAGTGCTATTGATAATATCATTATCATCAGCGCATCCTTCTGGGTGTCCAGAACAGGCCATGGCAGAAGCTCCTTCATGGTTACTTCATTGCCGGTGAACATCTTGTAGAACATTGCCGGAGCATCGCCAAAGATACTTCCGAACACAAGACCCCAGAACACTGTGGCGACACCGCAGTTCCTGAACAGTCTGAGATTGTTCTTCATCTTTTTGTCGGGCTTGAACACCTTTATTGCAATAGTGGTCGCTATTATCATAAGCAGACCATATCCTGCATCAGAGAACATCATGCCAAAGAAGAAATAAAAGAAAAACGCCAGTATAGGTGTAGGGTCGATATCGTCATGAGACGGCGTTGAGTACATTGTTACAATGCTCTGTGCCGGCTCTGAAAAACTGTTGTTTTTGAGCTTTATTGGGGCGTCCTCCCCTGCTTCATAAAACTCCACAACGCAGGACGGCGCCGCCTGCTGACACAGGGCTTCAAGCTTATCACAGTCCTCCTCAGGTATATAGCCGTTCAGAACGAATATATGCTTTGACTGGTCAAGCTCCGCAATGACCCTGTATTTCTCGGAACGAAAGTAAAAATAATCCTGAGTTTCAGCTATACGCTCACGATACTTTGCGAGAGAAGCTATCTCCTGCTCCGCCTCTTTATCCTTTTGTGCAATGTCTGCACTCTTATCATTCAGACGCTTGGATTTCACGACCGGTGTACGGCTTGTGGGGTTTATCGGCTGAGAAAAACCGATAGTACGAAGCGCCTTTTCCGCCTGCGCTCTTTGTTTTTTCGGTGTAAAAAGAGTAATGCACGTCATACTCGCAGACGAGTAGAGTATCTCAAACTCAAACACCAGTTCCGGACATTCAGCAGCAAGGGACTCGGATAATGCAGTATTATCATATGCCTTTGGCAGAGTGCCGATAAGCACAGCAGTGGTTTTCGTGTCCTTCGTATTGAGAGGGATATCAAGCTTTTTCCATGGCTCCAGCTGAGCCACAGATGTCTTGATACGCACCTGTTCGGCAGCGTAGTCTGCCCTTTGCTTATCAAGCCGGCAGAGCTTCTGACATATGCTGATAGTCTTTGCGGATTCCGAAGCTATCCTTCCGATCTCATCCGGATCTATTACTTTTCTGCCCTTAAAGCTGTCAAGCATTCCCTTCTTTTCGGGGGATATCTTTCCGAGTATTTTAAGAGCCTGTCCCATAAGCTCGGAGTTGCGTTCAAACTGCTTTATCTGTGCGTCGGTCTTCAGACGGTCAAAGCCATCCTCCGCTTTTTCGCTATGCTTTACCTGCACAAGCGCGCTGTCCTGAAGATGCTCCAGTATTCTTTTTCTGTCCTGTTTAAGAGCGATTATCCTGACAGACTTCATTTTTAGCTTTGCCAAATGTTTATCACCACACTTTATTGTTTTTTGTTTTGACAGAATTGCCGTAAATAGTAATTGCAGAAATATCCGAATTTTCAGAGCCATAGGATATAGATATCATATTCCTGCCGGCAGTCTGAAATATGCTTATACAGATGTAAAGCTCAGTTACCTGTCAGCATATCTACCACAAGCTTTGTAACTCTGTCACGGTTTTTTTCAGCATTTGCGGAAACAGCCGAACATTCCTTTTTTGCATCAGCCTTTGCTTTTTCAAGCTCGGCAGAGGTTTCCTCAGCCATTTTGTCCTCATGCTCAGACAGCATTTTATCTGCCTGCTTACGGGCATCTGCAACAAGGTCAGCGGCTTTTTGTTTAGTGTTCTGTTTATCAGTTTCCGCTTGCTTTTTGGCTTCGCTTTCCTTCTGAGCACATTCCTGCTCGACTTCTAAAACCGCCTTAAGCATCTCACTTGCCATTTACATTTCTTCCTTTCCTTTTATTTCAGGCAATTCTATAAAACGCCTAACTTATATTAAACCATATATCAAAGCAAAAATCAATGAATTTTTCTAACGATATCTCCGAAAAAGTCGGAATTTTTCGACTGTTCGCAGCCTTAGTCTCCGCATACATGTAAATCATTTCTGACGACAGCTTCTTCGGGGGAACCCCCTTCCTAAAAAACTGATTATTGCGTATTATTCAATATACTTTTATTCATAATACATTTTCTCATTTTAAAAAACACACAGAGCAATACAACAAATTATGAAATTTTGGCTGCATAAAAAAACAACAGCTCAGACCTTTCAAATCATGAACTGTTGTTTTATTACACAATTATATATATTTAAGCTTCAGTTTTCAAATCGGATGAGACTGTGTTCTGCAAATTTTGAGGTACTCCTGTTTGCTCTGTGTTTTCGTTGATGTCATCTTCTGGTATCTCCGTAAGCTTTTTGATGACACTTATACCGTCATAAGAAAGCCGGAACTGTACCTTGCCTTTGTATCTTTTATTGCAGGTGTGACATTCAAAAGGCGCTGTAAATGATTTGTTTTTTGCTTTCCAATCTTCAAGCGGAGTACACGCGTTTCCGCAGTATTCACAGTACACTGTAAACTCTGTTTTGTCTATCAAGGGATTGTCAGGATTGGTGATATATGTGTTGCGGAAATTGAGCCTACCGTAAAATTCATCATCACAGGGTTTTATATACTCTGAGAATTTCTCCTTGTCGTAAAGCTTCTTAAGACATCGGGCGGATAATATGCTGTCACCTACAGCTCTGTGGAGAGGTATGTCATCCATGTCGATACCAAGACACTCCGCCGCACCCTGAAGCGCTATCTGGTTTTTCGTGGGAAGCTCAAGCATATCCTGACAATATGCCTGAAGATCGGCGTATTGCTTCAGAAACGGTATCCGCTCTGAACCAAAATGATATTCACAGTTTGTCTCCAAAGCTTCAAGGTCGCTCCTGCTCCACGTCATTATCACGCAGCCTTCCGAAAATTTCCTGAATTTACTGACAGCATACGGAAATGTGGCACCGTATTTAAGGTCTTCGTTGGTAAGTGAAGTCAATTCCTTTACAGTTCGGTTAAGACGCTTTGTGATCTCAGGACGTATAAATATCGAAAACTGTCCTATGATATTGAGGTCGTTATCCAGCTTTACAGCACCGAATTCAATTATCTCGTTTATAAAGCATTGCTTCTTCTTACTGTATCCGCTGTTCCATTCGAGGTCAAGAATAACAAGATCCATAGTTATTTTACCTTGCTCTGGGCTTTCATACGAAGCTCTTTATCAAGTATGGTCTTGCGCATACGGATAGAGCTGGGCGTTACCTCAACAAGCTCATCATCAGCGATAAATTCAAGTGACTGCTCAAGACTGAGTATCGTTGGCGGAGTAAGCTTAAGGGCATCGTCAGAGCCTGATGCACGGGTATTTGTCATGTGCTTCTTCTTGCACACGTTAACGACCATATCCTCGTTTTTGGGGTTTGCGCCAATTACCATACCCTCGTATACTTCAACGCCGGGACCAATGAAAAGTCGGCCTCTGTCCTGTGCGGCAAAAAGTCCGTAAGCTGTACTTTCGCCTGTTTCATGCACTATCAGTGAACCTTGCAGACGGGACTGGATATCTCCTTTATACTCCTCATAGCCGTCAAAAATGTGATTCATGATACCGTTGCCGTTTGTATCCGTCATGAACTCTGAACGGTATCCCATAAGACCTCTGGAGGGTATCCTGAACTCTATATGTGTAACACCGGACTCACGGGTACCCATGTTCAAAAGCTCAGCTTTTCTGGGTCCTAACTTTTCCATAATAGCGCCCACATAGTTATCCGGTACCTCTATCATAAGCAGTTCCATAGGCTCCTGAAGCTTGCCGTCAATTTCTTTCATAATTACTTTCGGGCGTGATACCTGAAATTCGTAATTCTGTCTGCGCATTGTTTCGATAAGGATAGACAAATGAAGCTCACCTCTGCCGGACACCTTGAAAGTATCTGCGGAGTCTGTTTCCTCTACACGCATTGCTACATTAGTTTCAACCTCTTTGAAAAGTCTCTCACGGATATTTCTGGAGGTTACATACTTGCCCTCACGTCCTGCAAAGGGACTGTTGTTAACCATAAAGAGCATTGATACTGTAGGCTCATCTATCTTTACAAAGGGCAGCGGCTCCTGATGTTCGGGGTCACAGGCTGTTTCTCCTATGTTAAGGTCAGTAATACCGGAAACTGCAACAATATCTCCCAGCTCGGCTGTCTGTGCTTCCACACGCTTCAATCCTTCAAACTGGTAAAGCTTTGATATCTTTGCGTTCTTCCTGCTGCCGTCATTATGACAGAGTGTTATATTCTGTCCGACCTTGCAGCTTCCTCTTTCTACACGTCCGATACCTATTCTTCCCACATACTCATCATAATCTATATTGGAGAACAGCAGCTGAAGAGGACCTTCCATATCTCCCTCAGGGGCAGGTATCTCTTCAAGGATCTTTTCAAACAGAGGTTTCATATCGGTGCCTGTCTGGTAAGGGTCGAGAGTTGCATATCCGTCACGTGCGGAGGCATACACAACAGGGAATTCAAGCTGATCCTCATCTGCACCAAGCTCAATAAACAGATCAAGAACTTCATCAACAACCTCTTCAGGTCTTGCGCCGGGACGGTCTATCTTATTGACAACAACAAGGGGCTTCTTTCCAAGACCAAGAGCTTTTTTCAGTACAAATCTTGTCTGTGGCATACAGCCTTCAAAGGCATCCACAAGCAACAGAACACCGTCTACCATCATAAGGATACGCTCCACTTCGCCGCCGAAATCAGCATGACCGGGGGTGTCAACAATATTGATCTTTGTATTGTTGTACATTACTGCGGTATTCTTAGAAAGGATGGTTATACCTCTCTCTCTTTCGAGGTCATTGGAGTCCATCACACGCTCAGCTACGGCCTCATTCTCACGGAATATGCCGCTCTGATGCAGCATCTGATCTACCAGTGTGGTCTTTCCATGGTCAACGTGTGCGATAATTGCGATGTTTCTTAAATTCTCTCTCTTTCCCATATTATCCCTCTTATTGCAATAAATTTACAGAGTCAGCGAGCCGGAAGAAAACTGCCCTCACCTATCAGCTGCCAACCTGCACATACGGAGCTGCCCGTCCGGCACCGGAGTCTGATGGTGCCTTAAATATGCGATATTTTCGCTTAAACGAAAGTATTATATCATATTTTGTACCGGCTTACAATAAAATCTGATATTTCAAAAAAATTCTGCATAAAGCCGAAAAAAAATCCCCAAAGCCATATGGTTTTGGGGATTTTTGAAAGCGTCAGATCACTTGGATTTCAGCAATCATTCAGAAGCTTTTTTCTTCCTCTTTGCAGAGATCACAACAAATGCTGTAAAGACTGCTGTAAGAACAAGTGCCCAGAAGAGAACTACGTTTGTCTGGTCGCCTGTTGCAACAACGCCTGTAGAAGTAACTGTTGCAGTCTTTGTTGTTGCGGTTGATGCTGTAACAACTGTTGAAGCTGTGCTGCTTGTGCCTGTGGGAACAGATACAGAAGAAGCCTTGCTTGTGTCAGGAGTTGAAGTAGATGTATCGGAAGACTCCTTTACAGATGTTTCAGAAGTGCCTTCGCTTGCATCCTTTGATGTGTCTGATGTTGTTGACTCATCAGATGTTGTAGAGTCGTCTGAAGTTTTGGAGTCATCAGATGCTTTGGATTCATCAGAAGAATCAGAAGATTCATCATAGGGATACGGTGTATCAGGCTCATCTGGTACTTCTTCCTTAACAAGAACCATAGCGGAAATTCTCGGAACATTTATTGTACCGGAAACAGTGTCAAGAACTGTTGTTCCTGCTGTTGTGTCGTTGATATAAACATCCCAGTCACCATCAGGAAGTGTAACGCTCTTATCCTCTGTATGACCATTGTATACTACAAAGATCTGCTCTGCCTTGCCGGAGTCTGATGTGCCGTCAAGATAGTATGCTACAACGCCCTTCTCAGTGCTGTCGAGAGCTGAATGGAAGTTGCTGTCAACTGCTTCTACAGTTGTCATTCTGAGTGCGGAATGAGCCTTACGGAACTCTATAAGTCCCTTATAGTAGCTGTATACATCAGGATATGCTGCAAGTCTTGAATAATCAAGCTCGTTTACAGAATCGGGAGATGCATAGCTGTTGTGGTTGAATGTGCCGTCGTCGTTTGTCTTTGTGCGGAGGAATTCTTCACCGCTCATCATGAAGGGTACGCCCTGTGCTGTCTGTACTATAGCTGCTGCCAGATTGTTCTGACGGATCTGATCCTCTTCGCTGTCATCGGGATTTGATGAACGGATCTTATCCCAGAGTGTAAGGTTATCGTGACAGTCTACATAGTTGATAGCCTGTGTCGGAGAAGCTGCCCATGCTTTTGAATACTGAACTGCAGCAAGAAGTGACTTGAAGAGTCCTGTGCTGCCATTTACATAGCCTTTTTCTGTAGCGTCAAATACGCTGCCCTTTATGGTATCGCGGATTGTGTCGCTGAAATATCCGATGCCGGGTGTAAGCTTTGAGTTTGGCTGTGTTGCGAGTTTAACATCTTCCTTTGTTACCTTTGTGCCTATTGACCAGCCCTCACCGTAGATGATGATAGTAGGATCAACTTCGTCAACTGCTGCACGAACAGCGTTCATTGTGTCAACATCCATAAGACCCATAAGGTCGAAACGTAAGCCGTCAAGATGATATTCAGATGCCCAGTATTTTACTGAGTCTACGATGAACTTGCTTACCATTGATCTTTCTGTTGCAACGTCGTTGCCGCAGCCTGAACCATTGGAGCCGGGTCTGTAGAAGTAACCAGGAACAAGTCTGTTGAAGCAGTACTGAGTTGTGTATGTGTGGTTGTAAACAACGTCCATGATAACACCAAGACCTGAATCATGCAGACCTTCTACCATCTGCTTGTACTCGTTTACTCTTACTTCACCGTTGTAAGGATCTGTTGAGTATGATCCCTCAGGAGCATTGTAGTTTACCGGACCATAACCCCAGTTGTACTGAGCCTGATCAAGCTTTGTCTCGTCTACTGAACCGAAGTCGTAGGAAGGAAGGATATGTACGGATGTTACGCCAAGGTCAACAAGGTGATCTACACCTGTGGAAACGCCTGACTCATCAACTGTACCTCTCTCTGTAAAGGCGAGATACTTGCCCTTGTTTTCGATACCGTTTGTTTCGCTTATGGAGAAGTCTCTTACGTGAACTTCGTAGATCTCCATATCTGTAACATTCTCATATGTGTGTCTTTCGTCTGCATCCCAGTTGTCAGGGTTTGTAGATGAAAGGTCGAGGATCTGTCCTCTCTGACCGTTGACACCTACTGATCTTGCATAAGGATCCACGATGTCTGCATCCTCATAGTTTTCAAATGTTGCTGTGTATGTGTAGTACTTTCTGTTGAGGTCGCCCTCTACTGTAGCTACCCATGTGCCGTTTACATCAGCTGTCATGTCGATAACCTTTTCAGCTTCGCCGCCGTTGCCTGCTGCATAGATGTTGAGCTTAAGACCTACTGCTGTAGGAGCCCATACACGGAAGAAGGTTGACTCTGCTGACCATGTTGCACCAAGGTCATCACCTGTGTAGGTGTAAGCTTCTTCAAAAGCTGCACTTGAATAATAGTCCTCAGCCTCGATAGCAATCTCATTGCCGTAGAACATAAGTGTGTACTTCTTAGAAGGATCAAGGTTCTCAGCAAGTGTGATAACACCAGTTGTATCAGATGTCAGTTCAAATCCAGCTACAGGAACAGTGTCACCTGAAGGAGCTGTTACAGTAAACTCGCCTGCTGTTACTGCGCCCTCATCTACTACCTGATTGAAGGTGACATTTATGGTGTTTGTAACTGTTGATTTAGCTGCAATGACTTTTACATCCTTGAATGCTTCATCATCATTTACTGTAAAGTCCATTGTTCCGCTTGTGCAGAACACTTCAATAGTACCGGATACATAAGGTGTGAGATCAAGATAACGATCATCACAGTCTGTAGGATCCTTTGCTTCCCAGTTGCCCTTTCTTACGATAAAGCCAAGCTCTGTTGTTGAACCTGAAACTGTTACGGTAGCAACTGCGCCGTCAGCGTCGCCGCTGTCAACGAAATCATAAGCTCCGCCGTCTTTGCCGACTGCCCATGACCACATGTTCCAGTCGGTGTAGTCACCATCGTCACGCAGATAATGGAACTTCACAGTTATTTCACTTGCCGCATTTGCCAACGTCGCAGGCAGGATGAAACAGCTGAGAACCAGCATCATCGCAACAATGGAGGCTATGATTCGTTTTGAATACTTCTTTGCATTCATAGAAAATCTTCTCCTTTGTTTTATTCAGCAGGTGGATTTGTCATGATGACACTGCTGTTAATCATATTGATTATATCATTTTTTATTTATAAAATAAACCACTTTTTTATTTTTTGTCAAAATAACGCATACAAAAATGTTTATCATTATTAGGCTATTTTGCACAACTTTTTTTACTTTTTAAGAAAAACAACAGACTTTCCGAAATACGTAAGCGTAAGCTCATCGGAGTTAAGCTTGTATTTTAAAAGTATTGTGCCGAAGCTTTCTGTGTCCACACTTATGGTATCTTCATCTACATAGTATTCACCGGAAAGTGACAGAGGGCTGTCATATACCTGAGCCTTGAGAAAAAACCTGTCGTCATCAAATGTAAGGCTTGCATATTCTTCTCCGGAAGAGTCAAGCATTTGCCAGTCATGGCGCTGTATCTCCTCTGCGGCGGTAGTTGGAGGGGAAGCTGTACAGGCAGATGTAAATATCATTACTGATATACATATAATGTACAGAATGACTTTCTGTGCTGAAGGTTTACAGGTTCTTTTCTTCATATTGCCGTCTCCTTTTATAGTTCTTCTGTTATCGTTTCCTCAGACGGGATACTATATTATATTGATAAGACGACCGGATATATGACTGCAAATAATCATGACATAGCTTTTGATAAAGCCTTGAAATCAGCAGATAAAGCGATAAACACAATTTTTTATTATCAATAAAAAACAAAAAAAATCGCATCGTTACAAATATATTTGTTAAAACAATGAATTTTGCAGGATTATAAAATAACACTTGCATTTTTGGGTCAATTATATTAGAATAATGTAGTATTTTAAAGGATTTTTGAATTTTTCTTATTTTATGATTTTCAGGAGGAAACTGCAATGTCCAATTATTCAGCTATGGATAAAAACACACTGAACGAGGAATACAAAAAGCTTATGGAAAGCTATTCAGCTTACAAGGCTCAGAACTTGACACTTAATATGGCAAGAGGTAAGCCCGGAGCACAACAGCTTGACATCTCCAATCCTATTCTGAATGTTATTACTACAGACTCTGATTTTAGATCTGAGGACTGTCCGGATTGCAGAAACTATGGCAATCTTGACGGCACCGTAGAAGCAAGAACTCTTTTCGCAGAAATACTTGGGGTCGATAAAAAGAATGTTTTTGTAGGCGGCAACTCAAGCCTTAATATGATGTTCGATACGATCGCTTGTATGATGGAGCTTGGCTGTGCAGGTGAAAAGCCCTGGAACCAGCAGGGAAAGATAAAGTTCCTCTGCCCCGTTCCCGGTTACGACAGACATTTCGGAGTTACAGGATATTTCGGTATCGAAATGATAAATGTACCTATGACTGAAAACGGTCCCGATATGGACATTGTAGAGGAGCTGGTATCAAAGGATGCAAGTATCAAGGGTATCTGGTGTATACCGAAGTACTCCAATCCTCAGGGCATAACATATTCTGATGAAACGGTAAGACGTTTTGCTGCTCTTAAACCTGCCGCAAAGGATTTCAGGATAATGTGGGATAACGCATATATTGTTCACGACATCAATTCCACACCTGACAGCCTTCTCAATATCTTTGACGAACTGCCGAAATACGGTAATGAGGATCTTGTATTTGAGTTCTGCTCAACATCAAAGATAACCTTCCCTGGTGCCGGCGTTGCTGCTATTGCTGCATCAGAAGCTAATATCAATATTCTTAAAAAGCGTTATACTTTCCAGACTATCGGTTATGATAAGATGAATATGCTTCGTCATGTAAAGTACTTCAAGAACCTTGATGGAGTGCTTGAGCATATGCAGAAGCACAGAGCTATACTTGAGCCCAGATTCAATATGGTGCTTGAAACTCTTGATAAGCAACTTTCTGACTGTGGTATCGCAGTATGGACAAAGCCTAACGGCGGTTATTTCGTAAGCGTTGACGTTATGGAGGGCTGTGCAAAGAGAGTCGTTGAACTGTGTAAGGAAGCCGGCGTTGTACTTACCGGTGCAGGTGCTACCTATCCCTACGGCAAGGATCCTAAGGACAGCAATATCAGACTTGCTCCCACCTACCCCCCTGTAGAGGAGCTTGAAAAGGCTATGGATATCTTCTGTATCTGCATCAAGCTTGCAGCTATTGAAGCTCTTACAAAATAATTGTCTTATATAAATGTTAAAGCCACCGCAGTTATTATTTTGCGGTGGCTTTATTTTGTTTTCGTACCGCTTTCTACATTAAAACTATAGACGTATACAGTAATAGCCAAAGCACTCCCTTAGGAGTGTGACGCGGACGGTTACGGTAATAGCTGATGCGTTCAAAGTTGTCCAGTGCGGTCACGCACAGTATTCATTAATACAATAAAGCTTGTCCCTCAGATGGAGTTGTGTAAACTGTCATCTGAGGGACTTTTGTTTTAAAGCTTTTAAATTTTCAGATCAGTACTGAACGATCATCAGCAAGCTTTTTTCCTTCTGTTTGCCGCATAATACAATGCTGCAAATGCCAGCATTCCGCTGAACAGGATAGTAAGCATAGGTCTGATATCATTTGTACCGGATTCCGGAAGAACGTAGGGTTCAAATATATATTCGTTTGTGAATACAAATCTGATAACACGGTCTGCTGCATCTACCTTTTCAGGAATTGTGATGTCAAGCGCTGTGTTCTTTTCGGCATTGGCTTTTTCGAGATCTGCCTGAAGTACAGCGCCGTCATTCGACTCTGTCGTGTAGGATGCAATGTAGCTGCCCATTGCCTGTTCTTCTACCATACAGGTCATGTCAAGAGACAGGTTCGTAATTGTGAAGGATTCGCCGTGATGCAGGGTGATCGTAAAGTCCTTAGAAGAGAACGTTTCATTTCCCTGAGTTTCGGTCATGCCAAGAAGCTCTGCGAGAGTCATTTCATCAGCACCTGTGGTGTTTTCCTTTGTGTACTTTACAATGATCTCGTTATACTTCAGCTGGCTTCCTTCTGCAACATCAGATTGTGAAAGAGTGATATCATATTTGAACTCTGTCTTGCTGTATTCATCCTTCAGCAGGTTGCCATAGGTCATGTCGATCATATTTGTGATCGTGATATCGCAGGCTGTCTTGGTGTTGGTAAAGACAACAACTACATCATCTTCTGTTGGAATCTGATGGTCACCTGTGGAAAGCGCAGTCTGTACGGTAGTATTTGCAACCGGCTCACTTTCGGTTTCGCCGTGCTTTATTACGTATGATGCAATATAAGAAGATTTACCTTCTGTAACATCATAGTGTACTCCGGCAGGGATATCATTGATCACTATAGAATCGCCGTCCCTGAGTGAGAAGCCCTCTACAAGCAGCGTACCGTCATTCTCCGCACGCAGACGTCCGAATGTTGATGTAAGTACCGTACCGGGAGTAAGACCTGAAAGCGATACACTGAATTCAAACTGGTCGTTAGTGCTGTCGGATGCTGTGCCTGCTACTACCTTCTGGATAGTAAGATCGTGTGCAACAGTTCTTACGTTTGTGAAGGTAACGAGGATCTCTTCGCCCTTATCGGCTGTTTCAGCTCTGGTGGAGAGTTCCTTGTTTTCCTCTGTGTTGAAGTCCGCACTCTTCTTTATGTTATTTGCTCCGCTGCTGTCGGTGATGGAGTATGAAGCGACATAATCACCGGCAAGGTCTTTAATGGTATAACTGGAATCCACCGGAACAGTAAGGCTGACCAGTTCACCATTGGTAAGACCAAGCTCGATAAATGCTGTACCCGAAGATGTGGATTTGAAAACAACTTCTTCACCGTTCTTTATCATGGAATAGTAAGCATCCGGCTTGAGGTTGTCAAGATAGATGGTATACGGGAACTGTTCATCGGAGTCGATGGTTACATTTCCGGTAACAACGTTTTTCAGACTGAATGTAACAAAATCTTCTTCTATGATCTCTTCGTAGTTCTTTGTGTTTGTGAACGCTGCGGAAGAGGTTTTATCTTCTTCGATAATACCTGCTGTACCCTCAGAGGAAGAGTCATAGTCTTCATCAGCTGTTTCTGTAACGGTGTAGTGATAGTCTGCGGGAACGTCGAGGATAGTTATTGCCTCATCATCAGCAAGACGGAAGCTCACACTGCCGTTTACAAAATATACACTGATATCGCTGTCCTCGCCTTCGGAAGTCTTTACAGCCTTAAGCAGCAATCCGCCGGTCAGGTCGCCATTTTCCGCATCAGTAAGCTTTACCGTAAAGAGGAAGTCCTTTGCCTTGTCGGTTGCAGAGGTTATGTCTGTGCCGTCTTTGTTCTTCACGTCTTTTGTTACCTTAAGGCTGCCATATGCGGGCGGGTCGTCAGCGGTATTGGTTATAGTTGCTATACCGTTTGCCACTTCTGCATAAGCAAAGTTTTTGTTGCTGATCATGTTTATGGAAGTATATTTGTCAATATCGTCCTCCCATGCATAGTACTTCACACCGGGAGTCAGACCTGTGAAAGTATAGCGCCATGTTTTGTCATCGACTTTTTCAAGCGTGCAGGTTTCATTACCGGAGTTATCTACCTCAATTATCCTGATATACTCTTTGTAGGTCAGGTAGCCTTTTTTAACGTCTTTTTCATCAATAACAGCGTATTCCTTACCTGTTTTTGAGCTGTCAAACTTTGTTCCGTCGCCGCCTTCAAGAGCGGTGCAGTTGTAGAACATATAATAATAACTGGTCACCTTATCAGTATTCCACATATCAGATACTTCTATGGTTTTCAGGCTGTTGCAATTGTAGAACATATAAACCATACTTGTAACATTTGCTGTATTCCATCCTCTTAAATCAAGAGCTTTCAATCTGCTGCAGTCTTTGAAAACATAATCACAAGAAGTTACACTGGAAGTATTCCATTTGCTGACATCAAGTTCTGTCAGATTTGAACAGTTAATAAATAAACTACTAAAACTGCTGACTTTTGAAGTGTTCCAACCATTTATCCCCGATATTGTTGTCAGGCTTGTACAATCACCGAACACTCTGGATATATTGGTCAGGGATGGAGTGTCCCAGCCGCTAACATCAATTGATGTAATACTGCTGCAACCGGAAAACATTCCTTCTGCATTAACCAAAGATCTTGTATCAAGATCTTTCAAACCGCTGACTGTCACCAGACTTGTACAATTCTGGAACATATATGACATATTCGTCACTTTGCCGGTTTTCCAGTTTTCTAAGCCGGTTACAGTTTCTAATAATCTGTCTCCAGAGAATAAAGAACTTGCTTGAGTCAGTTCAGGCGTATTCCAGTTTATTATATTAACATTGGTTAATCCGGTATCCCCATCAACTTCATTTGATTTATAGCAATTAGAAAACATATACTGCATATCAGTTAGCTTTGTCAGGGTCGGGTTATTAAGTGTAACTGAAGTAAGATCCGTGCAGCCATAGAACATATATCTCATGGTTGTAACTGAACGCAGATCCCAATCATTAATTACACTAACGTCTGTTAAAGATGTGCAGCCTCTGAACATATACTCCATGGTAGTTGCGTATGTAAGGCTTAAAGAACTTAATGCACTAATATCCTCAAGGCTTGTGCAGCCATAGAACATATATGACATTTCTCGGAAAAATTTGTTCTTCCAATTTTTGATAGCATCGATGTTACTTAAGCTTGTGCAGTCCTGAAACATACCATATGTATCCGCAGTAGTATTTGTGGAACACCAATTGCGCAAGCCATTAATGTTTTTGAGACTGCTGCAGCCATAGAACATATATCTATAGCTTGAAAGATTCAAATTCCAATCAGTAAGTCCATCAACATTCTCTAAGCTGCTGCATCCAAAGAACATCGATCCACTCGAAGAACTCTTTGGTCTCCAGTTTCTGAGAAAATCAACATTTTTAAGGCTTTTACAATTATAAAACATATCATCTCTATCAGATACAATTGAAGCGTCCCAATCAGAAAGACCATCTAAATTCTCGAGCTTCTGGCAATTAAAGAACATAGATTTCAGATAAATATAGCTCTTATCGGGGGCAAAATACCATGTTTCCAAGCCGTCAATTGTTACTACATTTGTGCAGTTCGCGAACATGCGTTCAAGACTGTATAGCTTTGTAATATTCAATCCGGAAACATCTATGTATGTGAATTTTGAATTGTCTTTCCATAATGACGTCGTACCAGAATGTTTTAAGTATACGACATCAGCGTCTGACCACCAAAATACTGTACCAACGGATTCGTAATTTGTGCTACCTTCAGTTTTATAAACTGTAATGTCGGAACTGTCAAACCAGGCATAAACATTACAAGCAGTAGTACCATCGTCTAATTCCATTTTAATTGATGCGTTTTCATAGGCTGTCAAAGCATCATTATTGGTATTATCATAATGCTTAAAGGCAATGTTGTCAGGTAAGGTCATAGAACTGAGCTTTACACTGTTTGTATCACTTGAATAAATGGAGGAAAGAATGTAGGCGACACCGGTAATAGTACCAGTACTGCTGCCTCCGGATGTTGTCGGTGCTTCTTTATACCTCAGATAACCCGGAGTTCCGCTGCTGTCACCTTCAGGTGCAACATATATGCATGCGTATGTTTTGTCAGATTTATTACCTACTTCAGAAGGTTTCGTTGCTCCGCCGTCACTATTCAGGTTACCGCAATAAGAAAACATTTCATTTGAATTAGTGACCTTACTCATGTCCCATCTGTCAGATACATATATTTTTACCAACGAACCGCAACTTCTAAACATATATTCTGTATTTTTAACACTGGATGTATTAAAACTGCTGAGATCAATAGATGTAATATTCGTACA
Source organism: uncultured Clostridia bacterium (assembly GCA_946186665.1). GTDB lineage: Bacteria > Bacillota > Clostridia > Oscillospirales > Acutalibacteraceae > UBA1213. The sequence continues at coordinate 34,644 of CAMHOE010000008.1, forward strand.
TTTAAAAAACATAGCAGTCATTGAAGTTACTTTTGATGTATCCCAGTTTACTTCAAAAGAAGTGAGAGAATAACAATGATAAAAAACATATGTCATATTCGTAACACTTGAAGTATTCCAATCCTTTATAGGTATGACATCTGTTATATTACATCCGCTAAACATGAAATACATATTACTTAATTTTGAAGTATTCCAACTGCTTAGTGCGCTGATATCTGTTAATGAAGTACAGTAATAAAACGTGTAACTCATATCCGTTACGCTTGAAGTGTTCCAATCGCTTAGTGCGCTGATATCTGTTAATGAATTACAGTTATAAAACGTGTAACTCATATTTGTTACGCTTGAAGTGTTCCAGTTTTCCAATCCATCAACACTCGATAAAGAGGTACAATTATTAAACATGTGATTCATATCCGTTACGCTTGAAGTCTTCCAACTGCTTATAGGGGTGAGATCTGTTAAGGAAGTGCAGTTAGCAAACAGGTATTTCATAGCTGTAACATTTGAAGTATCCCAACTGCTTATAGGGCTGAGATTTGTTAAAGAAGAACAGCCGCTAAACATGTAGCTCATATTTGTTACACATGAAGTTTTCCAACTGCTTATAGGGCTGAGATTTGTTAAAGAAGAACAGCCGCTAAACATGTAGCTCATATTTGTTACACATGAAGTTTTCCAACCGCTTATAGGGCTGAGATTTGTTAAAGAAGAACAGCTATTAAACATACCACTCATATTCTTAACATTTGAAACATCCCAGCTGACCTTAAGACCTGAAACTGTAGTTTGCAGAGGACTGATATCTGATAATGAAGAACAAGCATAAAACATATGACTCATATTTTTAACATTGGAAGTGTTCCAATTGCTTAACCCGCTGATATCTGTCAGACACGCCCTAATACCGAACATATAGCTCATATCAGTGACATTTGATGTGTTCCAATTCGCAAGGCTATCAACATCAGAAAAATCATGGTCACTGGTACTTCCAGTAATTTTGTTAAACATATGGCTCATGTTTACAACACTTGATGTATCCCAACCACTCAATGAGCTGAGATCTGAGAGGTATCTTACATCACTGAACATATTGTTCATATCGGTTACTTTTGAAGTATTGAAGCAGTGAAGGTCAACTGTCCTTAAGTTGCTGCAGCCACTAAACATATTGCTCATGTTCGTAACGTTTGAAGTGTTAAATTTCTCGCCTGCCGTAACAGGATAATCACCGAAATCAAGTGATGTTAAACCGGTGCAATAATAGAACATATAGCTCATGTCTGTCACCTTGGAGGTGTCCCATCCTTTGACATCGAGTGGTGTTAAACCAGAGCAATTACCGAACATATATTTCATGTTTGTTACCTTAGAAGTGTCCCATGCACTGACATCAAGATCTGTTAATAGCTTACAATTATAGAACATATAGCTCATGTCTGTAACATTGGAAGTGTTCCATCCGCTGACATCAAGGGTTGCCAATGCCGTACAATTGTTGAACATGTAGCTCATATCTTTGACGTGGGAAGTATCCAATTCGCTGACACCAAGGGTTGCCAATGCCGTACAATTGTTGAACATGTAGCTCATATCTTTGACGTGGGAAGTGTCCCATCCACTGACATCAAGGGTCGTTAATGCACTACAAAATCTAAACATACTGCTCATGTCTGTAACACTGGAAGTGTTCCACCCGCTGACATCAAGGGCTGTCAGCTTTGAGCAATTGTAGAACATATAGCTCATATCTTCAGCGTTGGAAGCAGTCCATCCGCTGATGTCAAGTGATGTCAATGCGGTACAGCCATTGAACATATAACTCATGTCTTTGACTTTTGCAGTATCCCATCCGTTGAGATTGATTGATGTTAACTTATTGCAATTATAGAACATATAGCTCATGTCTGTAACGTTGGAAGTATTCCATCCGCTGAGATCAAGGCTTGTCAATGCGGTACAGCCATTGAACATATAACTCATGTCTTTGACTTTTGCAGTATCCCATCCGTTGAGATTGATTGATGTTAACTTATTGCAATTATAGAACATATAGCTCATGTCTGTAACGTTGGAAGTATTCCATCCGCTGAGATCAAGGCTTGTCAATGCGGTACAGCCATTGAACATATTGCTCATATTCTTAACATTTGATGTATCCCAGTTCAAAATATAATTGATGGAATCATTTGAGAGAGCATTACAGTTATAGAACATATAACTCATATCTTCAATGTCTGAGGCATTGATACTATCAAGACCTATAATAGTTGTCAGTTTTTTACAGCCGAAAAACAGATGGCTTAAGTCGGTTTCTTTTGTGAAATTAATACCTGTTAAATCTATAGATGTACATTCTGTAAGATTGATCCACAAATTGTCCTGACCATCCAATAAATAAACATCTGAAACATCGGACCACCAATAGACTGTCTGATAGTCAGATGCAGAGCTACTGTTTATGTACCATGCGTAGATATTGTTATCTGTAGTACCGTCATCAATTTTTTTAGCTGTACCATTATCAATGAGAGTCTGTACGTCTTCTTCGTCTCCGTCATAATGCTCAAAGTTCTTGACATAACTAAGATAAGTATCATTGATGACCGGTCTGAGCGTACTTCCAAAATACGCAGACTTAGAAGTGTCCTTTTGACCAAGGCGTATAGTGGGTTCTGCTGTACGGGTATTATTGGTTTTCTTGTCAACCCACTCTTTTGTAATGGTTACGTTGCTGTCGTCTTTGTTTTTGAAAACAAAGTAGCCGTTGCTGTCTTTCTCAGCACCGAAAATAGATACACTGCCGTTTTCGGGAATTGTCACAACGTAATCTGTGGGGTCAAGAATGTAGCCCTCCGGAGCTTCAACCTCACGAAGTATGTATGTGCCGGCTTCAAGGTCTGAGAAAGTCGCGTTGCCGTTTGTACGGGTAACTTTTGTGGTGTCGACCTTCGTTCCGTAATCGGATGTACCGGAAAGGTTGAATGAAGCACCCTTTACCGGAAGTTCGGTCTTAAAGCTCTCTTTATGAATCGTAAAGGAATGGAATGGCTCATTGTATATTGTCAGTGTGCCGTCCTTCTCCACAGTACTTTCGCTTATGGTGAAAAGTGCGTCCTGATCGACCTTTACATCATACTCGGTTTTGCTGAGGATATAGCCCTCAACAGTGGAGATCTCTTTCATTTTGTAGCTGCCGAGTTCGACATCCTCAAAGGTAACGATACCGTCATCATCCGACACAGCATCAAGATTGATCTCGTTGCCATAGTCTGATGTTCCTTCAAGATGGAACCTTACACCCGGAATGACCTTCCACTTATTGCGGAGGTCTTTCTTATTGAAGGAAATATCCGTGTGTATTCTCGGCGGGTCGTCTATTTTGTAGGTCATGCCCTCAGTGACTCTCTCGCCGTCAACGGTAATGCTGCCGTCATCGTTGACAACGACCTCCATTGTGCCGTCTATCATGAGGTAGTCGCTTGAGCCTTTGTACTCTGTGAGCCTGTAGGTACCCATTTCGATATCCTTGAATGTCAGATAACCGGAACTATCTGACGCAAGAACACTGTCGTATTCTGTACCATAAGCTGACGTTCCTTCAAGTCTGAAGGAAATGCCCTCTACAGGTGTAGTGTGATCTGTGGCATCAAGCTTCTGTATCTTAAGATCGGACATGATACGGAAATCAACGGTATCATAGCTCCATGTTGTAAATCTCGGCTCAGAAAATTCACTGTCAAAGGCACTGAGAAGTGTGCTGTACATATGTACAGAGTTATGTGTCTGGGGTGCAGCGTGAGTTTCTCCCTCAACAGGATCTCTTGAAGCCGACAACATATAGAGATATACTACAACGGAGTCATTTGCACCAAGAGTGAAGTCACTGCCGTCTGCTTTCTTACGCAAATCTATGGCTATAGCCTTAGCTTTTGAGATATCGCCAAAGGTATCCATAGTTTTCCATTTAGAATCGGCAAGGATGTTTACTCCCTCACCCACCTCTACTGTACTTTCAGAAAGATATACAACAGGCGCAATGCCCTTTGCAGCAGCAAGTGAAACGTCAACGGAATCCAATGTACCGTTCCAGAGGTTTTCTATACCTTCCTCTTCGCTTGTAAAGCTCTCCAGATTATCGACCATAATCAAACCCTTTGCTTTTGTCGAAAAGTCTGTAGAAAAGCGCAGACGGTATGAATAGATCTGGTTCTGACGGACTATGGTGCTTTTCTTATAGTCATCATCGTAATAAGACTTTACCCTTTTGTTAAGTCCGCAGTTTACAGCCAGAAGTATATCTATCTTATGGGTGTATTCGGAGTAAGCAAAACGAGCAGCATCTGTATCAGGGTCAAGATTAACGAGCAGCGGCGCATCGGTTATTGTACCGCCGTCATCCGGGCGACCCTTTGCAAGCTTTGAATTGCCTGTTTCATAAACTACGCTGTTGCGCGCATAAGCTGTGTAATCGAAAAGGCTTTCCCATGAATGAAGTGTAGAGTAGGTCAGAACATATCCGGTGCTTGTAGGCTTCTTTACTTTTACTATCAGAAGAGTTCTGCCGGAGTTGTTGTAGTTCATTATCTTGGAAACATCATACTGTGATTCCGACAGGTAACTGATTTCTTTACCCACACCTGTAGCTACTGCTACGGTACCGAGATCTACCTCGCCGCCGGCAGGGATAAGATCATAGAAAGTACCCGAATCCTGAGGGATATAAGCCTGACCTGTCTGAGTCATGTAGCCCTCGAACATATCGACTCTCCAGCCGACTGTTGCGATTCTTTTCAGCTTGTTGTTGGTAACAAAGGTAGAGCTTTTCTTAAGGCTTGTATCCTTCTCGACTCCGATAATATAATCCTTTGCGTAATCATTACGTGAGAAATAAACATTTTCTTCATTGTCGATACCATCAATGCCGCAGTTGTATATTTTACCGTTTGCGACATTTGTCATCCATACTTTTCTTGGAGTAGCAGTGACCCCATTTATAAGACCAAGTATCCTATCCGATTTTTTGATCGTACAGTACGGACGCGCATGAATACCTGTGTAGTAAAAAGCGTTTGAAGTAATTATCTTATAGCCCACACAGCCAGCGTTAGCTGTAAACGTAATGTTTCCGTTTGTAAAGCCGGATACCTTGTCGGATTGGATTTCGCATTGCCCTGACTTAAGATGATATGTACCTATCGACGTCCAATCCGTATTGTCATTGAACTTTGCGTAGAAGAATACGGCATCTTCATCAGAATAAGTTGCTGCTGTTGTATCAAATCTCAGAGTTTCCTCGTTCCATACTGCACCGTTTGCTGAATAACTGTATCTAAGGCTTGTGATCTCAAAATCCGCAGAAGTCAGCAACTCAGAGCCTTCAGGAATATTATTTGCGTTGGTGATGGAATCGTTAAAATAGAACTGATCATCAGTTATCACGTAAGTAACAGGCTTTTTGCCATAGCCCTGATACTTGTTTTCATCGTCATATCCGTCATCGACAAATGTCAATGGGTATACATTGCCATAGGAATGTACGTGATAATCAATATTCTCCGAGATCTCATCGATATCACCATCGAGAAACTCATCAAGCTGGTAATTAGCTATATAATCTCTGTATGGATAGTAATCAAAGTGGTTATACTTCCAGAAGCTCGCTCCATACGTTGGATACCAGGGAGTAGGCGGATTATACGTAAATACAGCAGATGCTGTTCCTGTTGTATCGGGATCGACCTGATCTACAGGGTCAAGCACAACATCGACCTTATTCTGTATGTGATACGTTGCATCATTAGGATAATCAGCCTTTGGGTGCTTTGTCAGAACACAGTTTATAACCTCGTTGTTCAGAGTATTCTTAAGCTTGATGACAGGACTTATTAATCCGGGGGTATATTTAGCATTATTATACCACTTTACACCGACAAAATCAGCAGTACCGTAATCTCCTGTGACAGACTCAGTATATTCAAACGTAAAGGGCTGTGTTGCATTCACATAATGAATTACTCTCCAGACAACATAATAATAATCTTCAGGATTACTGATTCCGAAATCTGAAGGATCACCCCAGCTGTTGTTCCAGTTTGTATAATGGGTGTGAGAGTAATACGTATCTTTGGTCGTGGATGTAAGGGTCGCAAATGTATCCAGAGTCATACCCGGCGCACTATCGTAAGTGTAAAGGTTTTCATCTTGACTCTTTGAAATCCTCAGTTCAGCTCTTACAGAATCAGAGCTTGAACCATCAACATATTCATAGACCCTCTCACCCATTGAATACCTGAACTGAATGGAACCGCCATCTGCCGATGACATTTTCAAACGGTTGTATATTACAATGTTATCCCCTTGTTCTATGTAGACAAAGGTGTTTTCGTTGTCATCATCAGATACCTCGCTCAATTCAGGAACAGACATTTCTATAACATCCGTATAGATGCCGCTTCTGTTCTTGAAAACGTGCTTCGGCAGTGTGATCCTGAAATCACCAGGTGCTATATCTCCTCCGCCGTCTTCTCCGGCAGAGATAGAATAGTCGATCTGATATCTGGCAAACTCGATTCCTTCATCTACAGATGCAGGAGTACAAACATAGTTGGGGTCTGCAAAAGCAGCCCCGCCTATGAGGTTTATATCGAATTTGTCAATCTTCTGCGAAGATGTCTCTGTTACCACTGTTTCCTCAGCGGTCGTGCTTACAGAAAAAGACGGTGACAGTGTGGTCAGCACGATCATGCAGATGACCACAAATGACAAGGCTCTTCTAAATGTTCTATTTAGTTTGTTCATCATCTGTCACTCTCCTTCTTCTTATGGTGTTACATACACAAATAACTGAGAAAATCAGAGCGCATACAAAAAGTATCATTCTTATTGACGAGTCACCGGTCAAAACTGTGGTGCTTTCCTGCTGTACAACTTCACTTGGTACGGAAGTCTGCGGCGGTGTGGAAAGCTGTGTTTGTTTTGACGACTCCGAAGGTATTGAGCTATATGAAGGTTCAGATACTCTTGATACTGTTGACAGCTCCTGAGGCTCAGAAGGTGTTGACGGCCTTGACGGCTCAGATGTATCAGACGGTCCCGACGGTTCTGAGGGGTGCGATACCTCAGAGGGTTCGGACGGTTCTGAAGGTTCAGAAGATTCTGATGGCTCGGATGTTTCAGAGGGCTCGGATATCTCCGACGGCTCTGACGTTTCAGAGGGTTCGGATGTTTCAGAGGGTTCTGAGGGTTCAGGCTTTTCCTTTACAACCGTTTTCGGTTCGGAAAGCACATCATATATCCACTCATTCGTACCGGTAAAATCATCAGGGAACGGAACAGGTATTATATAAGGTTCAAAAAGCTCGTACTTATCTGCATCCCCTGTTGAGGAAAGCTCACGTACCAGATACATACCCTGTTCCAGATCTGTAAATGTACATTCTCCCCTGCTGTCCGTTACGGCGGTCTGTTCGGCTTCACCTGCGATATCAGCGAATTTTCGTGCAAGCACTACCGATTCACTCACAGATATACCCTCAAAGGTAACATCACGTCCGTCCTCAAGCTTTTGCAGTGACAGATAAGGCTCTGTCACTGTGTAGCTTGCGGAACCGCCGCTTACCGATAGGTCGGCAATTTTGTTTATGCCGACCCCGGCACCTTCGATATAGATATCAACGCCGCTTTTCTGAACATAGAAAACCACGTTCAGACTTTTGCTCTGATCAGTCAGATCCGGAACTCTGTCCTTTTCTGCACAATACGCTTCGACAGGTTCGAGCATTATGAAAACAACAGCTGCTATCATTATCAATATATGTTTGATCTTCATGCCGAACCACCTTTCTTAATTATTGTTGTGAAGCATAATCATTCTTCAACACTGTTCTTCTTCTTTTTGTTAACGAGATACAGTGTAAGGAAGCCGCCCATACCAACAGCAGCAACGATTGTCAGTGCTATTGTACCAACGCCGCCTGTTGACGGAAGTGATGCAAGCTTTGTATCTACGATCTCGGCAGGTTTATCTACTACTGTCACAGTTACTTCGTTTGTAATGGTATCAAAGCTAGTTGCTGTAGCATCTGTTGTCGGCTTCGTAACGGCAGGAGTAGTTACAGTAAATGTGGAGCTGCCTACTACATCGGTATAATTGCCATCAGTACCCTTAACTTTGACAGTTACAGTGTAAGTTGTAAGAGTACCCTTTTCAGCAGTACCTGTACCATCAGAAAGAGTGCCTGTGATCTCTACCTGATAATCATTCTCGTTCAGTGTATATCCATCAGGAGCAGCAGTCTCTCTGAGGTAATAAATACCTGTATCAAGACCCTTGAAGTTTATATGACCGTCTGCACCGGTTACGCACTTAGCATCCACATATCCCCATACGCCTGTTTCTGAATTTCTGCTCCAGATCTTATGAACAGTTGCAAATGCGGCGTCGTCATAAAGTGTAAACTCTGCACCTGCAAGAGCATGCTCTGACTTTACTTCAACAGTGCCATCGGTGGCATTTACAGTTTTCTTATACTTCTCGTCAGTTTCAAGTGCTTCAAATACCTTATTTATCTCATAAGTCTTTACATCCTTTGCATCAACAGTCTCTTCTCCATCTTCGGTGGTGATCTTAGCTGTAGAGTCGCCTCCTGAGCCATCAACTGTACCGCCAAGCTCGAATGTGTAGAGATATGTGCTGTCTCTCTTTACTTTCACGTTGTTATTATTGCTCGGGTCGATTGTGTAACTGAGAACTGCTGTGGTTCTGTTTGCCTGATAGTTGACATGAGCACCATCTGTGAGAACTGTATCATATGTGATCTCTATGTTATCTCCGGAGCTTCTTCTGAGGAACTCATCTGTAAACTCGAGAGTATAGGATACAGCGGATTTTGCAACATCAGCACCTGTCACTGCTGTACCAGTTGAATCCTTGTATACTATGGTGTAGTTTGTTCTTTCTGTATCGGGTGTATCAGGATTTTTATCCCAGTCACCTGTTTCTTTTGCAGGTACAGTTGCCGCATCAGCCTTAACTAAAAAATTGCTGATACCTGCAAAGGATGGGCTTTCAAGGTTATCCTGAATTTTGTATACAACACCATCTGCGTAATCATCAGAGTATGAAGGAATAACCATCTGATCAAGCTTGAAGGATATTTTGTCACCAATTGAGACAATATCACCCTCGGAGTTTACAGGGGCAGCTGCGGTGCCGAATGCCTCTGCACCTGTTCTTTTATTTGTGCTTACGAAGTCTTTGTTGAAACCGGATGTACTTGACTTCAGATAAGCGTTTGTAGAATAACCCCAGTAAGAAGTCATTGATACTGTACCGCCTTCAGCCGTTTCGGCAATCCTGTCAGCGTCTTTAACATTTACAGCTACAACAGCAGGGTTGTATACAACAGAGTCTGCGCTTGTAGCAAGAACTATGTAAAGACCAGCTTCGACAGTTGCAGTGTAGGTGGAACCACTCTTTGTCATCTTTATACCAGTAAGAGTGGTAGTGTTTGCACGAATCTTGTTAGCGATGTTCGTAATCTCATCTGCTGTGGGGTGTTCAAAGTCTCTGATTGAAGTGTTAGTACCGTCACAAAGAGTATATCCGGTAAGCTTTCCATCCTTGTATGTACCCTTTATGATCTGATAAGCTGTAACATCCAGAGCAGCAGCTGTATCATCATTCACGTTAGTAACAGTGATGGTTTTCATGGTGGTAGCAGCTGTTTCGCTTGTAGCTGTCCATGTACCAGTTGTTATTTTTGTGTTTTCCGCAAAAGCCGGAACTGCTGCCATGGTGGAAACAGTTGCTGCTGCAAGAGCAGCTATCAGTATTTTTGTTATGCCTTTTTTCATTTGACATTCTCCTATCTCTGTTTGGATTTTTTTGAATACAACAGCAATATTTTTTCGGCTGACCTCCTCTGAAAAAATAAAACAGTTGTGTTCTCTGACTGCACCCCGAAGCGTGCAATCAGAGAGCGCAACTGTAGGCAATACAGAAATGAACAGAATACGGGCTCATTCCGACCCGATTCATTCTGTCTGTTTGACTGTTATGCCTTCTTGTCCGCTTGTTTGTCTGCACGTCAGATACTGGTCGATTTAATATTATCAATGAGCCTTCAATTCCATAGAAAAGAGTCAACGCACGCAAGCGCATAACACTTTTCATTCCTTAACATTCTACCATATCTGACCATAATTGTCAACGCGAATTTAAAAATTCTCAGTATTTTCCTAAAAAAATTATACAAATATTTTTATATTTCTTTAAGATTTACAGTCGGTCTGTACAAAAAAAAAAAAAAAACGAGACACTGTTCGATTTAGTGATTGTTGTGAGCGTTTGCGTCCATCACAATTTTCAACTATCTTAAAAAAATAAAAGCGCGACATTTTATCCATTTATGTAAATCAAGTGGCTTTATAGGACAAATCCCCAGATGTAAAACGGTTAAGGGTGTTGTAATAACAATGTTAGTAGTTTAGCGCCAGATCTTAATAAATTGCGAGAATATATTGCGAGAATATATTGCGTAAAGTGATTTTCTTTACGCAATATATTTCAAAAACTAACTGTCAAATTATTTACTTTACACTTGGCTTGTTATATTTTTTTAAGTTCACGGTGAATTATGTGGAAATGAAAATAATTAATATATACATTATAATATTATATTTGCAAATTAAAATATGCAGGCGCATAAAAAAGTTGAGTAGGATAAGAAACTATAAGTCAGGAATGAACAGCCGAAACAGCAGCCCAAAGGCTGCGCCGGCGGTGCGTGACCGCACAGGACAACTTAGAACGCATATAGTTTTATCTGACCTTCCGCGTCGTGCTCTTTAGAGAGCACTTTGGCTACTGCTGTACACGTCTACGACTACCCTCCAGAACTAAAACCGCCCATAAGCGCACCGTAAGGGGTGTGTTGGGCGGATAAACGCGGGCAGTGAATGTTCGGTCATATTATTAGAGTGAGCGTTAGCGCCCGAAGGAAGTGCCCTTGGGGTACGAACGTGAACGCGAATCGGGAGCGCAGGCTCTGCGCCGCCCATAAGCGCACCGTAAGGGGTGTGTTGGGCGGATAAACGCGGGCAGTGAATGTTCGGTCATATTATTAGAGTGAGCGTTAGCGCCCGAAGGAAGTGCCCTTGGGGTACGAACGTGAACGCGAATCGGGAGTGCAGGCTCTGCGCCGCAAAAAGTATTTGACTTTTATAGACAAAAAATATATAATAATAGCTGATATGTCTGTGCGGTTTCGGTGCTTTTGGCTGATAAGGGGTTTTCCCCTCAAAAACAGCCTGAAATACAGCAAACGTTCGGACAAAAAGAAATACTTATATTGGAGGATACCGTATGAAACGAATTGGCAAGCCGGTGTTCTTTATCGTATTTATCGTTATACTCGCTCTTGCCTATACATCAATATTCGGTGTGTATGGCGAGAATGGTGACTTCGATATCACCTACATAAAGGGTATCAACGATATTCGATGGGGCATCGACATCAACGGCGGTGTTGAGGCGGTTTTTGCACCTGCCGACGGAATCGATGCGGATGAAGATCAGATGGAATCTGTTAAGTCTATTCTTGACCTTCGTCTTGTGTCACAGAATGTCACGGACTATGAGATCTATCCCGATTACACAAACGACAGAATTACTGTCCGCTTCCCGTGGAAATCGGATGAGTCAAATTATGATCCTGACCAGGCTATCAATGAGCTTTGTGCTACAGCTGTACTGACCTTCAGGGGCGGTTCGGATGCCAGCGGTGAAGTCCTGCTTGAAGGCAGCGATGTAAAGAGCGCTTACAGCAGCTATCAGTCAACAAACTCAGGTGTTCATGAGCACGTTGTTGTTCTGGAGCTTACAGACGAGGGTACACAGAAATTTGCATCTGCAACAAGCCAGTATCTTAACCAGACAATATCTATCTGGATGGATGAAGAGTGTATCTCTGCTCCTACAGTAAATGCTGTTATATCAGACGGCTCGGCAATTATCAGCGGTGATTTTGATGCCGCAAGCTCCGCTAAGCTTGCAAGTACTATCAACGCAGGTGCTCTTCCCTTCGGACTTAATGTAGAAAGCTACAGCACTATAAGCCCGTCTCTCGGAAGCTATGCACTTGAAGCTATGGGTATCGCTGCTTTGGCGGCTATGGCTTTCATTTTCCTGTTTATGCTCATCATGTACAGGCTGCCCGGATTTATCGCATTTATCGCACTTCTCGGTCAGATGGCGGTGGCTATTATCGCAGTATCCGGCTACTTCCCGGTATTCCCGAGCTTTACAATGACAATACCCGGTATCGCAGGTCTTATCCTTTCAATAGGTATGGGCGTTGACGCAAATATCATTACCGCAGAAAGAATAAAGGACGAGCTGTGGACAGGCAAGACTCTGGACGGATGTATCCGCAATGGTACAAAGGGCAGCTTCTCTGCTATCTTTGACGGTAACGTAACCGTTATAATCGTTGCAGTTATCCTTATTCTTGTGTTTGGTCCTGCAAATATTTTCTCGGCTATATTCGGAGTTTCTACAACGGGTCTTATCTATGCCTTCGGCTATACTCTGCTTGTGGGTGTAATTGCAAACTTCATAATGGGCGTTGGTGCGTCAAGACTTATGCTCAGGTCTATCTCAGGTCTTAAGTTCCTGAGAAATAAAAGATTATATGGAGGTAAGAAACAGTCATGAGACAAACATTCCATATAGACTTTGTCAAAAAGTCAAAAATCTTTTTCGGCATATCTCTTTGCATAATGCTCGTATGCCTTGTTCTTAATATCTTTGTTTTCCCCACTCAAGTGGATATACAGTTCACAGGCGGTACAATTATAAAGTACAGCTACAGCGGTGATGTTAAATCCGGCGATATTGAAAAAACTGTAAACGATACCCTTAAAGATATCGAGTCCCTTAAAAAAGACTCTATCACCTATTCCTACAGCGAAAACCTCGCAGCGTCCGATAACGGACATGTTGTTTCCTTACAGTTCATCGGCAACAAGGCTGTATCTGTTGATGATAAAACAAAGATAACAGATTCTCTTACAGAAGCTTTTCCCGATAATAAATTTACTGAGTCATCTTCGTCATCAGTAGACGCATCAAAGGGAGCTAACTTCTTCTTCAAGTGTCTCGCTGCTGTTATACTCGCAGCTGTGCTGATGATATTCTATGTTGCTCTGCGATTCAGAAAGATCGGCGGTCTTTCTGCCGGTGTTATGGCTGTCGCTGCACTGGTGCATGACCTCATCATAGTATACTTTGTATTCGCAATGTTCCGTATGCCCCTTAACGACAACTTTATTGCTGTTGTACTTATGATACTCGGTTACTCGCTGAACGATACAATCGTTATCTACGACCGTATCAGAGAAAACAGAAGAAAGTCCGGTCCTAAGGTGACTACCGGTGAAATAGTTAACACAAGCCTTAACCAGTGTATGGTAAGAACTATCTGCACATCTATTACCACAATAGCAGCTATCCTTTCTGTACTTGTTGTTGCTCTTATCTACAATATTGATTCTATAATCAGCTTTGCACTGCCGATGATGATAGGTCTTATTTCCGGTTCCTACTCCTCTCTCTGTATAGCTGCTCCCCTTTGGGTTATGTGGAAGAACCACAAGGACAAGAAGAGAGCTGAAGAAAGAAGCAAAGGTTCTTCTGAAGGTTCTTCAAAGAAATCTGCTAAGAACAGTAAAAAGTCCGATACCAAAGCAAAGAAGGATTCTGCAAAAGCATCTGAGTCTGAGAAAAAATCTGAGTCTGAAACTAAGTCAAAAGAAAAATCAGATGATGAAAGCGAAGATTGATCTTCAGAAAACTGACTAAAATTCAAAGCGCATAAACAGTGGAAGCATTCCGCAGTTTGTGCGCTTTGTTTTTGTTTATTCAATATTTGTCTTTAAGGACGAATTGTTTTTTCGCTGACGTTCTATCCATTCCATGATAAGATTAACAGCAAAGTTTATATCATCTTCTCTGAGTGCGGTGCCTACAGGTATACCATGCCATTTTTTCATACAATTCCGACAGCAGGTCGCTGTTGCGTGCTGTGCTTTGAATACGGGATGTCCACGCATGGGAGTCTGTTTTCCGTCGTTTTTCAAAAAAGCCGGTGCAAGCCGCTGTCTTATAAAATCAAATGCGTGACGCCTTATGATATCCATTCCCTTATCGTCTATGTATTTTATGTCCTTTTCATCAAGCTTAAAACTGCTGCGAAACTCTGACGCTTCTATCCTTCGGAAAATAGTATCATATTTATTATTCACTTGAGAGCTTTGAATTGTGCTATGAAAGTTTATCCCGGCTTTTAAAGCCTGTGGCATCTGAAGCTTACGCTCTATATGGAATACTCTTCCATCCTTGCGAAAGTTTGCACCTGTCTGTTTGAAGTAAAAGGATACATTGTTTGCGATACATTGTTCCCTTGTATTGAGTATCCATGAATAATCGCATATTCTTGCCCGACTTCCGGATTCACCTCCGCAGGTGACGGCTTCAATGCCGCCGCCGGACAGATAATCAGATATTTCAATGCTTTCGAGCATCGGTTCGTGTATTATCTCTCTATGCGCTATCGGGAGACTGAGGAATACCGGCAGTCGTTCATCTGCTGTCTGTTGATTTTCACAGGTGCATATAATTGTGACATTTTCATAGCCGTCGTCCCAATCGTATGGAATACATTCCATCAGTCTATGGATACGCTTGGTTATGATCTTGAAATGCAAATCGCTGCGGCTTCTGATTATATCCCACACGGCTTCTCTCCATTGGTCAGCTTCTTCAATAAAAAAGTCAGATGTAAGGCAGACATAAACAGGATCATCCAGACTTGTTATTTTGTATTGTTTATTCTTGTTTTTCATGAGAGGCAGATTAAAGCTTTTTGTTTGCCTGATGATATTACAGTCAAGGCCTATTTGTTCATCACGTCTGAACATATAACAATTCAGACACCCTGCGCTGAACTTATGGCAGCCGTGCCATGGATTCCATTCGGTCATCTTCCCCACCTCCTGACTTTCTTGTTTCCCTATATATATTTTACATCAGAACAAGTGACGATATCAAGCATAAGGAAAAAAGTCTTGCTATAATTTATTTTTTTCGCTTCAGCGAAAACATACCATCATTCCACTTTCCACTTTTCACATTCCACATTAAAAAATGCCGTCCTTATATATTCTGATGTTTTCAGTCATTATGAGGATTTTTACACTATATTGACTGTTATATTGATATCGGCATTTTTTATAGTGCTGATGTCAATTGGTTTATTCTTATCTTTATTTGTATTATTAAGGTTTTTGTTTATGAAAAAAATATCACTGCCGCTTTGGTGTATTATCTTATCTGTACAGTCCTCTATGCGCTTATACAGTTCGCTGCGGATGAAGGCTGTTTCATCTGCTGTGTAATTTCCAACTACGTTTATTTCGCTTATAAATGTCAGTGTCAGTTCATCGTTATTTATAGTGGGTACGATCTTACTTTCGGCTTTTGCTATTTCAAGCTCTGCTTTAGAATTTTGATATGGTATTGATTCATGGTAGTCGTACAATTCACTGTTCAGTATCATCACTGCAAGTGTTTCCTCTTCCGTCAGATATACAGGCTTAGTGTTACTGTTTGTGAGATAACTTCCCTCTACACTTAATGCGTTTATTTTTCTGTCTGTTATTATATACGGGAAAAGTACCGCCTCAGTGCCGTAGGTCTGTGTTGAAGCGTATTTAAGGAGTGAACAGTGAATCTCGGACTGCTTTATCTCTTTGCTGTCTGCAAGAACATTTATCTCTTCCGATGTGTAGCCCATATCATTCATGGCTGAGGCTATTGTCAATGACGCAGGTTCGCTGCTTACCATAAGATTTGTGCTCTTTGGTATGCTGTTTGAATTTACAAAATACGGGAGTATGCTTTTGTTATTATTTGCAGTCATCTCGTCCATTATTATAAAGAGACATTGATCAAGAACAAGCTTTCTGCCCCTTTGGTTTTCAAGGTCTGTGAATGCTTCCTGTACGCTTTTGCCATTTGTAAGAATAAGCTTTGTGTTATTATCGTTTTCTCTGTCGTCGGTGTCTAAGGTTATAAGGGTAATGGCAAGTCCGTTTTCAGTGCTGTCTATGCCTATTCCCTGAACAAGTATACATTGGCTGAGCTGTCGGCTTGAACAGCCTGTGAACATAAGCAATGCAAGCGTCATTATTATTGTGATGGAAGCTGTGCGAACCACCCTTCGCGCTTTGTTTCGGACAGGTTTTTTATGCGCATATCTGTAATGGAATACCGCCGCACACGGAAGAAGAAAAGTAAATACTACCGCCAGAATAAACCAGAAGTATTTATTGAATATTGCATATCCTATACCGTCATATGGAAGAAAAGCAGCTGACAGCATTAGTGCCGAACCAACGAACACTGAAGCACTGACGTTTCTGATTTTTGGAACAGCCGTTCTTAAGCACTGTACACATGAGAGCATAAGAAGAGTGATATTACAAAAAATACTGCACACTATTACGAGAATGAAAAACGGATCAAGCCTTTGAAGTACTCCGGAGCCTTCTAAGGCATTGTATACCTGAAACTCTCTGATATCAAGATAACTGTCTGTAGAACCTCTTATTATAAGAAGCATTATTAACATGAATACTAAGGTCAGAACCGACCATATTATCAATCCCCGATGAAACCTTCCTTTTGTGTTTGAGGATAATATATTGACTGCCGCTGAGGAATTCATTCTGGATATAATAAATATGATACAGTCCGCCGTACCCAGAAGTGAAAGATCATTCAGGGGAAGAAGCTTTGATGAGGAATACCCCGACAGAAGGTATACCGCTGTCAGTATTGAAGCAATAACTATCAGTGCTGTTACAATGGCGGACATTCTTGACACAGCCTCTATGCCCTTTGTACAGGAATATATACAGCCTGCAATTATCAGCAAAAGCAGAAGCCTTACACTAAGCCCCTCAGGGACTGCCTGACTCATAAAGCCCAGCATTGAAGCTATTACATATACTGCGGAAATAAAAAAGTAAAAGGCATAGAAAAAGGATATGACCTTTCCTCCCCTTTTAAAATTTCTGACCGAGTATTCGCACACAGAGACATCCTTGTTTTGGCTGGAAAAATACATTGTGGGCAAAAGCAGAACAAGACTCAGGGGCAGAGAAATTATAAGCGGAAGAACAAAGCTCCACAATCCATTTACTCCTGACATATATACAGAGTATATCATAGTAAGCGATATCCTGCAAACAAACAAAAGTGTGAACAGCTGAGCAGTAGTTATTTTTGCTTTTTCAGTCATATCAGTCATCTCCATTTATTTCTGCTCCGGGAAGCTCCTGAACTCTTTCTGTTTTGTGAGAGAGTATCCGCCAGCCTGCACGGACAATAACATCTCTGAAGGCTACGGCACTGAATGGAGTTACAGGTGTTGTATAGGGTATTCCGAGACTTGTTTTTCCGCACAGCCCCACTGCAAATACACAGAAAAACACTGCTATTCCCCATATCCCGAAAAAACTGCCTGCAAGTGTAAAGAGAAGCCTTAGAGCAGCAGACGGCGCATACAGGCTCGGAACGACGTAAGAGCTTATTGCGCTTACTGCAACTACCATAAGCGTAGGCGCTCCGATAAGTCCGGCGTTTACTGCGGTATCGCCTATCACAAGTCCGCCCACTATGCTTACCGCATATCCTAAGGGCTGGGGCATACGCAGTCCTGCTTCACGCATTATTTCATATACAAACAATATCATTATCGTTTCGGCAGCAAGTGAAAGCGGTGTTGCTGCTATCGAACCGGCTATTTTATTGAGCATTAGTGTAGGAAACATTTCCGGGTCATATGTTCCCAGTGATACATATACTCCCGGAAGAAGCACGGATATAAAAAACGCACAGTATTTCAGTATCCTTGTAAAAGTTGCAAAATATGCCCGATTGGAATAATCGTCCAGAGACTGGAAATGCTCCACAAAAATGTACGGCACTATAAGAGCAGATGGAACTCCGTCTATCAATATTGCTATCCTTCCTTCTGTCAGCTTACCGCACACTGTATCAGGACGTTCGGATATTCCTACACTGCTGAAGAGAGAAAAATCATTCTTTTCTTCAATAAACGGCACAAGATAACCTGCTGTAAGAACGGTGTCAAGAGGAACTTTGCGAAGTCGTTTTTTAAGCTCCGACAGTATATCAGCTGATACCGAGTCTGTAAGATAGCATAAGCCTATTTCTGTTTTGCTGGTCTTGCCCAGAGTCATCGTCTCAAATTTCAGTCTGGGATTTTTCAGCCTTCGTCTTATAAGGGTCATGTTTACCCTGATGGACTCCACAAAGCCTTCCTTTGAACCGCGCTGTACCACATCGGATTCCGGCTCCGAAACGCTTCTGCCTGCATAGCCCTGTATGCCTATTGCCATCATTTTTGTGCAGCCGTCTATGGCAATAACAACAAAGCCGGACATTATTTTAGCTTCAAGCTCCTCATAGGTATCTGTTTCCACAAGCTCCGCAGTACACAGAAGCTTGTATTTTATAGTGTCGTAGCAGTTTTCAGGTGAGCTGAAAAACTTATGTGAACATACAGGGGCAAGTATGCTTTCTGCAAGTACCTGTTTGTCTATCATATTATCAATTGTAATTACAGCCGCTTTTATTCCGGAAAGCTTAAGCTCTCTTATAGTAAGGTCTGCGCTGTTCTGAAAAGCGTTCCGGAGATAGCTGAGCCTTTCATCTATGGACAGTGGACATAGTGTTTTCGTTTGTATATATGGAGCCTGCGCCTTGTCAGAGTATATTTTTCGTATCTCGTTTATTAATCTGTACAACGGTGTTCCTCATCTCTTTTTTATATGGGTGTCATCCTGCTGCGGACGTAAAGAAAACTCCCTGTGTTTAATTTTTCCCGATAATGAGAATGTATACACGTAATGTATATTTTTTTTGCTTCTGACAAAAATATCACAAGAACAGATATATAAACAAAGCATAAGGGGCTGCCGGAATATGATCATTTCTGCTATAAGAACACTACTGCTTTATACATTTATTATTATTGCCATGCGAATGATGGGCAAACGACAGATAAGCGAAATGCAGACAAGCGAGCTTGTTATTACTTTGCTGATGTCCAATATTGCTTCTATCCCCATGCAGGATACTGAACAATCCATGCTGAGCGGAGTGATACCTATAATGGTGCTGCTTGTATGCGAGATACTCATATCATATCTTATGCTGAAAAGGTCTAAGGTGCGGCGGCTTATCTGCGGAAAGCCTGTTATAGTTATCAATAACGGTATCGTTGATCAGAAGGCTATGGTACAGCTGCGGATAAGCACTGAGGATCTTTTTGAACAGCTTCGTCAGAAGGATATCTTTGATATAAATGATGTTGCGTTTGCTATTGTAGAAACAAACGGTATGCTCAGCGTTATGAAAAAAGCGGAGTCGGAAACTGTTACTGTCAGTGATATGAAGCTGAAAGCAGATAAAAACGAGTTGCAGGTAAGCGTTATCAGTGACGGTGAAATCGCAGAAGCTTCTCTCCGGTATTGCGGCATGGACAGAAAGGAGCTTGAAAAGCTGCTAAAAAAAGAGAATGTCAGTCTCGGCGATGTTTTTATCATGACCTGTGATACAAACAGAAATTACCGTATCATCAGACGGGAGGGAAAATGACGGGAGGGAAAATAATGTACAGGCTATACGGAGCTATTGGTGTGCTTTGCTGTGTGCTTGTATTGATATTTACGGGTTTTTATATCAATGCTCATACGGCAGCTTATGTACAGGATAAGCTGAGGGAATCATACGATGATCTGAAAAACGGAGATCTGAGCAGTGCAAAAAATAATCTTTCCCTTGCCCAGCAGGAATGGGAGGATAAGAGCCAGTGTATTCTTTTGTTTGTATCGCACGGCAAGGCAGATGACATTGAAGAAGCTATCAATACTGCTGTTGCATTTTTAGATAACGGTCAGCAGGCATTTTTTTATGAAAGCTGTTCAAAGGCTATTCTGCTGTTAGATCACTTTAAGAACGAAGAATATCCGGAGATCAATAATATTCTTTAAATGTGGAATTTGGAAAGTGGAATTTGGAAAATAGAATTGAGGTATGTTTTCTATAAGAATACAGGATATTCCAAAAATTCAAGAAATGTGCATATTTTTTCTGATGTTTTTATTGTTGACCAATCGCAGCTTCGATATTAAAATACTATATGGGTAAATATTTTCTCTATACAGCAGATAACGCAGGAGGTAAACTAATGAAGAAATTTACATTTCTTTTTATTACTGCGGCTCTGATATTGTCTTTATGTTCATGTTCAGGCAGCAGCGCAATACAGACAGACGGCGGCAATAAGGGCATTACATCAACAGATAATACAGACAACAGCGATACTTCACTGACGAAAGGATCAAAAGAAAGCATTAATGATACCTCTGACGAGATAAGTACAGTCAGTATTGATGAATGTGACATAAACACCAATGATATCGTTTATGACGGAGAAAATTCAAAACCGCCTTTAACAGTGAGTTTAAGTGGAAAACAGCTTGTAGAAAATACTGATTATACTCTGTCCTATGACGATGAAACAAGCATTGGAAAGCATCATCTGACTGTTACAATGAAAGGCTCTTACAGCGGCAGTGAAACTGTGGATTACTATATCCTCCCCCCTGCTGCTGAAATAACAGATGTATCCTCAAAGGTATCGGATATCACAATAAGCTGGAATGAGGTTCCCAATGTTGACGGCTATATCATAAGATACTCTGAGGATAAGAGCTTACCGGACAGCAGCACCAAAACAGCGGAAACCAAAGAAACAAGCTTTACGCTTGAAGATCTTCCGGAAAACAGCACTTACTACGTTACCGTAAGTACCACTAAAAATGCCGGAAATGAAAAACTTGTTTCCGAGCCGAGTGAAGTAATAGAAGCGGCTACGAAAAAAATTGAAGTCATTGATGGCGTCACATACATAGATGGTGTATTGATAGCCAACAAGACTTATTCACTTCCTGAAAGCTATGGTGACGGATTGCGTGAAGAAACTCTGGACGCCTTCAATACAATGGCGGCTGATGCTCTTAACGATGGAATATCTCTGTGGATAGTTTCGGGCTTCCGCAGCTATGAGACTCAGACCTATACCTATCAGAGCTTTGTATATGACAGAGGCGTTGAAGAAGCAGACAGGGCTTCTGCACGTCCCGGTCATTCTGAGCATCAATCAGGTCTTGCAATAGAT
Source organism: uncultured Clostridia bacterium (assembly GCA_946186665.1). Lineage (GTDB taxonomy): Bacteria > Bacillota > Clostridia > Oscillospirales > Acutalibacteraceae > UBA1213. Next base: position 55,985 of record CAMHOE010000008.1, read on the forward strand.
GTCAATACCACTTCATCGGAATTTGAGGGTACTCCGGAAGCTATATGGCTTGAAGAGCATTGTGTGGACTACGGCTTCATTATCCGTTATCCCAGCGGCAAAGAGGAAATAACCGGATACAAGTATGAACCCTGGCACCTGCGTTATCTCGGCAAGGAAAAAGCTGCTGAAATAGCCGCCTCCGGTCTTACTATCGAAGAATACTACGGCATAACTTCCAGATATTCCTGAACAATCTTTAATAATGCTGAAACTTGCAGGCTGCTGAACGCTGAATAAAAGCACAGGCGAACTATCTCTTTACGGGATAATACGCCTGTGCTTATTTTTGTATGTTTTTCTATTTGGGCAACAGTTATTCAGAACATGAAAAATTATTTTTTTTAGGAAAGGGGTCTGGTGGATAACCCTTTGTTTTTAAACAAAGGGTTTCCTCCAGAGGAACCAAACGGCAAAATTGAGTGCCGTAGTCATATTCTTTTCTTTGAAAAGTCGTTCAGCGGAGACAGAACTACTGAACCTGTCTGCCTTGTCTGTTTCATATCTATTATACGCTGGTTTTCCGAGCCGCGGAATTTCAGAGTGATGTTTTTAAGCTCCTCTACAAAACGACCATCTACAAGGATATCCGTACTGTCAAGTATCTCGTCAGTGAATTCGGTGTATCTGCATCCTCCCGGTATAAGGTCTTTATCATAGGTGAAACCTGTGTATATCCATAAATTACGCTCCGGCAGCTCCGACCTCATTCTTCTTATTAGCTTTACTATCTCACATTGATTTGACGGCTCAAAGGGTTCCCCTCCGAGTATCGTCAGACCATCGTAGTAACTCTTGGAAAGCTCTGAAATGATCATATCTTCTATCTCTGCGGTGTATGGACGCCCATACTCGAAATCCCATGTTTCAGGCTGAAAACAGCCTTTGCAGCGGTTTGTGCAGCCGGATACAAAAACGCTCACTCTTATCCCTGAACCATTTGCGCTGTCTGCGGTTATGATCTGACCTATATACATTTTCTCATCTCCTGATAAAACATACCTATATGATCATCGAAAATTACAGGAATTACTCGTTGACTGCCGGATCTGAAAATTTGTGTGTGGATAGATGGAGAACTCTCTCCTTGATCTCCTGTGTTCTGCCCTGGTTCCAGAACTGAGAACCGATATAGCCGCAGGTCCTTCTGGCAACATTCATTTTGTTCTGATCACGGTTGTGACAGTTGGGACATTCCCAGATAAGCTTTCCGTCATCATCAGTAACTATCTGTATCTCTCCGTCATAGCCGCATACCTGACAATAATCACTCTTGGTATTAAGCTCAGCATACATTATGTTATCATAAATGAACTGCATTACCTTGAGGACTGCTTCGATATTGTCCTGCATATTCGGAACTTCCACATAGCTGATGGCACCGCCCGGAGACAGCGTCTGGAACTCGGATTCAAGCTTCAGCTTGTCAAATGCGTTTATCTCTTCAGTTACGTGTACATGATAGCTGTTTGTAACATAGTTTTTATCTGTTACGCCCTTTATGATGCCAAAACGCTTTTGCAGACATTTTGCAAACTTGTATGTTGTGCTTTCAAGCGGAGTACCGTAAAGACTGTAATCTATATGTTCCTCAGCCTTCCACTTTGCACAGTACTCGTTGAGCTTTTTCATGATATCAAGTCCAAGCTGCTTGCCCTCTTCTTCTGTAAGCTTCTTCTCAATGAGACTGTAAACACATTCCCAAAGTCCTGCATATCCCAGTGAAAGCGTTGAATATCCGCCGTAAAGCAGAGGGTCTATCGGTTCACCTTTTTTCAGCCTTGCAATAGCTCCATACTGCCAGAGTATTGGTGCAGCGTCTGAAAGCGTTCCTTTGAGTCTTTCATGACGTGCTCTCAGCGCTCTGTGACACAGATCCATTCTTTCATCAAATATCTGCCAGAACCGGTTCATATCCTTTGAAGCTGACAGACCTATATCTACAAGATTTACTGTAACTACGCCCTGATTGAAGCGTCCGTAATATTTTGGCTTGCCGTTTTCATCAACATAAGGTGTAAGGAAGCTGCGGCAGCCCATACAGGTATAGCAGTGTCCGTCACCGTTTTTGTCGATTTTATTTTTGAGCATTACCTTCTCTGAGATATAGTCGGGAACCATTCTCTTTGCTGTACATTTTGCTGCAAGCTCTGTAAGATACCAGTACTTGCCGTCCTTTGTTACGTTATCCTCTTCAAGTACATATATGAGCTTCGGGAATGCAGGAGTGACCCATACACCTGCTTCATTTTTCACGCCGATATAACGCTGACGAAGGGTCTCCTCTATTATCATCGCAAGGTCTTTCTTCTCCTGCTCGTCCTTCGCCTCATTAAGATACATGAACACCGTAACAAAAGGTGCCTGACCGTTTGTAGTCAGAAGCGTTACCACCTGATACTGTATTGTCTGTACGCCTTTGGTTATCTCCTTGCGGAGTCTTTCCTCAACGATACTGTCTATCTTCTCTTCCGGAATGATGCAGCCCATCTCTTCAAGCTCCGCCATGAACTCGCGTCTGATTTTTTCCCTTGATATCTGCACAAAGGGCGCAAGGTGCGTAAGGCTTATGCTCTGTCCGCCGTACTGGTTGCTCGCCACCTGCGCTATTATTTGTGTAGCTATATTACAGGCAGTTGAAAAGCTATGGGGCTTCTCTATGAGAGTCTCGCTTATAACCGTACCATTCTGGAGCATATCCTCTAAATTTACAAGGTCGCAGTTATGCATATGCTGTGCAAAATAATCGCTGTCGTGAAAATGTATGATACCCTTTTCGTGAGCCTCAACTATGTCGTTGGAAAGAAGTATCCTCTTTGTAAGATCCTTGCTTACCTCACCTGCCATATAGTCACGCTGAACACTGTTTACAGTGGGGTTCTTATTTGAGTTCTCCTGCTTTACTTCCTCGTTGTTGCACTCTATAAGACTGAGTATCTTATTGTCTGTAGTATTGGAGCGGCGGATAAGAGAACGGTTATAGCGGTACTTTACATAGCATCTTGCCAGTTCAAAGGCGCCCTTCGCCATGATCTGATCCTCAACCATATCCTGTATTTCCTCTACAGATACGGCTCTGCCCATTTTCATACATTTGTACTCCACATACTCGGCAATATCCCTGATTTGCTCGGGAGTAAGGTATTTTCTTTCCGTTGCATTGTTTGCTTTGGTAACGGCGTTTACAATTTTCTCGCCGTTAAAAATTTCCTCTGATGAATTCCTTTTTATTATCTTCATAATGACATCTCCGTTTCAAAGTGTACGTTCTATATTGTATATCAAAAGACTTGATATTTCTGTTGCAATTGCAACAATTTTATGTTATAATACCAGATATAGCGTTTTGCACAAATTTTCAGCACATTATATAGAGAGGTAAACAATGAATAAATATTCGGTATTCAATGAATTGACAGATGCTGAAATCAGCAGTATATCAGAAAGCTTCGGCTTTGAGGACAAGTCCTTTGGTAAGGGCGAAGTAATAATGAAGTTCCGTCCTCACAACAAAAACTCCGGAATAATCAAAGAGGGACTTGCCTACCTGATAAGCATAAACGACCGCGGAGAAGAAAATATCCTCGATTATTACGAAGGCGGAAATATTTTCGGAAGCGCATTTTCACCGGATACAAATGTAAATTTATACTTTGTGGTGGCAAAGAAAAAATGCACTGTAAGTTTTTTTGACCACAGCTCCATGATAAAACTTTGCAGGAGCGACTGCAAAAAACATATTATATTTATCGAAAATATCATGACCACAATATCCTGCCGAAATCAGATACACATTGACATACTCTCTCAAAGAACGATTCGTTCCAGACTGACAACATATTTTGCCTACCTTTCAGAGATAAGCGGCACCAAAACTCTCAGACTGCCCATCCCCCTCTGTGACCTTGCAGAATATATCTGCACCGACAGAAGCGCCATGATGCGTGAGCTTGGTAAAATGAACGAGGATGGTCTGATATCCTCCAGCGGTCACACCATCCAATTGCTGTAAATGATCTCTGTATTTAATTATACCACAATATATAGTACTGTCAATATATATATTATACAAAATACAGGACATTTAATAAAGTATTTAATACAGCATCAGTTTTATTATTGCATCATTACAAAGCAAAAGAATAAATAGCAAAGCATTTATCAGACATTATATGCGCAGAATCATCATAAAATGCACAGCGCATATAATGTCTTTTTTTCTTGAATTATTTTAAGCTGATATTCATTGAAAATTAAAGCAATCGTAAAACGTGAGAAAAGTACGGATGATATCATACATACATGAAAGCAATAACAATAATTTCAAATATAAAAAATTCAGGATAACCCAAAATTTCAATGTTTTTTAAATAATCTGATAGTATAATTTAAAAGAATACATTTCATAGAAGAAAGTTCAGCAGATATATACTAATAAGCACTTTTATCATGTGTGAGACTGCACAATTATCATATATTAATATTTACAAAATTGTGCAGTTGTGATATATTCAATGTGTGTATTTTTTGTTAAAGTGGGGTGATAAAATGAAAATTCTTATTGCGGAGCCTGACAGAGATTTTCTTCATGCCTTCAGGAGCCTTCTGGAGCTTGACGGAAACAGGGTAACAACTATCTTTGACGGGACTCAGGTAATAACAAAGCTTGCAGCTCATAATTATGACGTGGCGGTCATGGATATGAATATACCCCGGATATCCTATAAAGAGCTTGTTGAACTGCTGCATAAAAAGAATATCCCGGTAATTCTGCTCTCCGAAAAAAGAATAGGTATAAAAATGCTTTGCGATGATGTTCTTGGAGATGCTTATCTTTCCTTTCCGTTTCTTCCGGGGGAGCTTACAGAGCTTATTGAAAAAGTGGTATCCACGCTAAGTTCAGATGAGAAGCTAAGGTTTGCAGATGCAGAAATTGATATCCCCGATATGAAGCTTTGCACGACAGTTCCTGTGACCTGCGAAGAAACTGAGGTTTTCAGAACTCTGATGAACAAGGGAGCTGTTGATTCCAAAAAAGCAGGAAAATACATATCATCGTTAAATCACAAGCTTGAAAAGCTTAATAAAAAAACCCGCATCAGATACCTGATGAATGAGGGGTACAGGTTGGTGACATAATACTATGAATAAAGCACGAAAAAGATTTATAATGTTTGCCGAGTTGGCTATAATCCTGCTGCTTGCGGTGCTGCTGTCGGTAATAAATGTTATCAACTTCGCAATGGCTGCGGAGGAAGCTGATACCATTACAAAGCAGATATCCCAGAGCAACGGCTCTGTAAGGGGCGGCGGAAACGAAAATCAGAACAATAACTCTTCACCGGATGCTCAGATCTCAGGCGGTACACAGACAGATACTTCTTCAGACAATCTGACAGAGCCAAACAGTAATTCTGAAAACACAGAAGTTATTCAGGATAAAGCAGAAAGCTCAGATATGCAGGATACTGCAAACGGACAGCCGGAGGGTGAAATGCCCGGCGGCGAACCTCCTCAGATGCCGGAAGGTGAAATGCCCGGCGGTGAACCTCCTCAGATGCCGGAAGGTGAAATACCCGGCGGTGAACCTCCTCAGATGCCGGAGGGTGAAATGCCCGGCGGCGAACCTCCTCAGATGCCAGAGGGAAATATACCGCCTGAAAATAATGTAATCACTACTGCTACATCGCCCACTACATCTACTGATAATACAGCAGAAAGCAGCGATACAAGTGTACCGGAGAAAAAATCCTACAAGCCCTCAGGTACAAACGCAAACGGCAACAACGGCGGTTTTCGTCTGAATAACAAAGGAAATATGATGGGACCCAACTCAACAGAAATGAGTTCATCACTCAGATATTTTACATACGCCTTTGATGAGGATGGAAACGGCGAAAAGGTCTCATTCAGGATATCGGCGGTTACAGAGGAAGAAGCACTTGAATGGGCAAGCAGCCTTGTGAACGGTTCAACGGGATGGACAAATATCACATACCGTTACAGGGTATATACCAACAACGGAAAGACCTATGTAACAGTAATAGATCAGAGCCGTGAGCTGTGGCCATGCTACAGGATACTTATTATAACCGTGATCGGCGGAATAGTTGTAGTTCTGCTATCCCTCCTTCTGCTCGTGTTCATCGGCAAGAAGATGTTCAAGCCAGTTGAGGATGCAGACAGAAAACAAAAACAGTTTATAGCAAAGCTTGAAAATGAATTCAAAATGCCGCTGACCATTATCAATGCAAATACGGAAACTCTTGAAAGAGAAGGCGGCACAAACGAAGAAACAAAGTCCATTAACAAACAGGTAAAGCGTATGACAAGACTTGTAAGGGAGCTTGGAGCGCTGACGGTACTTGAAGATACTGACAAGTCAATGTCTAAGATAGATCTCTCGGATTATGTTATTGCGTCCCTTGAAAACAGCAGAAAAAAGTTCGTTGAGAAGAGAATAACTCTCGAATATGATATTGAGTCTGAGGTCGTACTCAGCGGAGATGAAGAGTCATTCCGAAAGGTCGTGGACGAGCTTATCTCAAATTCGCTGAAATTCTCAGTTTCAAAAGCAAGCTTTATCCTTAATAAACAGAACGACAGAATAAGGTTCTATCTTTCAAATGATACGAAATTGCCGGACGGCAGCTGCGACCAGATATTTGACCGTTTCACGACACTTGAAAACAACATTGAAACAGGCGGCGCAGGACTGGGACTTTCTTATGTAAAGGATATAGTAAGATCTCACAACGGCAGAGTCAGCGCAGAGGTCAAGGACGGAATAATGAATATCAGAATTGATCTGTAAAACGGAGGTGAGGGAAATGTCAGTTGTTTCAAATCCTGTCGTAGTAATGAAGCGATACGAAATGAAATATATTATGAGCCCTGAACAAACGGAATACTTCAAAAAAAGCGTTGAGGGCTATATGAAAATAGATAAGTTCGGTCTTACATCTATCGCGTCCTTATACTATGACACACCGAATTACAGATTGATAAGAACATCTGTAGAAAAGCCCCCCTTCAAGGAAAAGATAAGACTTCGTTCATATGGACTTGCCACACAGGACTCCCCTGTTTTTCTGGAGCTGAAACGCAAAGCATACGGAATAGTTTATAAGCGGCGTGTACAGTCGACTATACCTCTGGTAAAGAAGTTCTTCTACGGTGAAGGTGATATATGCGCAGGAGGTCAGATAAACAGAGAGATAACCACGTTCCGTGACTATTATCAGACTCTTGTTCCTGCCTGCCTTATCATTTATGACAGAATAGCGTATTTTCAGCCGGACGGAGACCTGAGACTGACTATTGACCACAACCCCAGATACCGCTTTGAGGACCTGAACCTTACCACCTCAATGGATGGCAATTCACTTCTCAAAGACGGCTATACAATACTTGAAGTAAAGGTACAGCAGGCTGTTCCATTATGGCTCTCGGATATTCTTACAAGAGGTAAGATATATAAGGGCAGTTTTTCAAAGTACGGCGAAGCTTATAAACAGCAATTGCTGAAAGTAAAATAAGGGAAGATACAGACATACGTTTGTACCCGCAAGAAAGGAAATAATATTATGTTTGATTCTATTTATACTGTAGGTCAGGAGGTTGCAGCCTCCCAGTTCTTTATAATGGCTGCTGCTTCAATAGTGACAGGTTTTATTTACGCATGGCTCGTATCCTTCCGTATCAGAGCCAAAAAGCGCTTCTTTATTGTAACTGCTATAGTGCCTTTTATTGTTTCTGCTGTTATAACCTTTGTCAGCGGCAATATCGGAGCAGGCGTTGCAGTTGGCGGCGCATTCAGTCTTATACGCTTCAGAAGCGCTCCCGGAAGTGCTGATGAAATAACTTCCCTGCTTATTGCTATGGGTTCAGGTATCGCCTTTGGTATGGGCTACATAGGCTATGGCGTTGTAATACTTCTTGGGTTGGGCGTACTTTTCCTTGTTTTCTCTATGCTGCCTATATTTGAGCATAAAAATATGACAGAGGAAAGACTTCTCAGAGTTACTATTCCTGAGTCGCTTGAATACTCAGGAACCTTTGACGATACCTTCAATCACTACCTGAGAAGCTATGAAAACGCAGGTGTAAAAACAACAGGTATGGGTTCTATGTTCCGTCTTTCCTTCAGGATAGTTATGAAAGACCCATCTGAAGAAAAAGCCTTTATTGATGAACTCAGAACTAAAAACGGCAATCTTGAAATAGCAATTCTTCCCTATACAGAACCTCAGAACCAGCTTTGATTTGGAGTGATGATTTATGTTAAAGAAAAGCGCAGTAATATTCATGTCTCTTATACTTACCGTGTTCAGTATGACTGCTTGCTCGGAAAGCAATGACAGCAGCGGAGATACTTCCACTTCTTCATCCTCTTCCCTGTCTTCTTCGGCTGACAGCTCTGCGGATACAGGTGCTGCGGACTCCTCTTCCTCTGATAATAGCATCACAGAGACTGTTTCTTCCTCAGATATGTTTTCAGACGGGGATTATAAGGATGTTACGTCAGAAGAAGCAAATGCGGAAATAACCCTTTCCGGCAGCACTGCTTCTATATCGGATACAACAAGAGGTACTGTTTCCGACGGTACTGTTACAATAACCTCAAAGGGTGTGTACAGAGTCAGCGGCAGCTCTGAGAATGTTACCATTATGATAAATGATGACAGTGAATCCGGCAATATATATCTTATCCTTGACGGGGTAACGATGAAAAACTCAACCAATGCCTGCATATATGCGGAAGCCTGTGACAAACTGATAATACAGTGTGTCGGAGAGAATACCCTTGAATATACCAATACAGACTCCGGCACAAAGGCAGACGGCGCGATATATTCAAAGGACGATGTGACCTTAAACGGCAGCGGCAAGCTGAGTGTCAATTCAAGCCTGCATGGAATTGTATGCAAGGACGATCTTAAAATAACCGACTCACAGCTTACAGTAAATGCTGAGTCTATCGGTATAAAAGCAGGAAGCTCACTCAGAGTCGGCGGCGGAACTATATCCGTTACTTCCGGACATGACGGTGTTCAGATATCGGACGATGAAAACGACAGCAGCTTCTATCTTGAAAATGCTGATATGACTGTCAGCGCAGGCTATGACGGTATTTCCGTAAAAGCAGGTGACGATACAGCCGAATTTACAGGCTTCGTTACATTGAACAGCGGTACCCTTGATATAACATCAGGCGGCGGTTCCGATAATTCAAAGGACAGCAGCACCTCACAGAAGGGCATCAAGACAGACGGAAATATAACCATTGGCGGCACAACACTTACAGTATCCTCTGCGGATGACGCTGTTCACGGCAACTCAGGTATTACAATAAACTCAGGTACGGTCACTGTTTCATCAAGCGATGACGGCATCACAGCATCCGATGACCTTGTCATTAACGGCGGCAGCGTAACCGTTGATAAATCATATGAGGGTCTTGAAGGAGCTAATATAACCATAAATGATGGCACAATCTCTATTGTTTCCAGTGATGACGGTATCAACACCTCAGGCGGATCTGACTCCTCACAGACAAATGATGACCCATGGAACAGTGCTTCAACAGACGCAAAGCTCACTATCAACGGTGGAAGCGTCTATGTCAACGCGTCAGGTGACGGTCTGGACAGCAACGGTTCATTGTATGTTACAGGCGGTACTGTTATTGTAGAAGGTCCGACCGACAACGGTAACGGCGCATTGGATATCGGCGATGGAAACGGATGTGTTGCAAGTATAACCGGCGGCACAGTTGTCGCTGTAGGTTCAACAGGTATGGCAGTAAACTTCAATGACGGCACACAGTGTTCGGCTCTTGTAAACCTCTCTGGTTCCGCAGGAGATACCATAAGCGTTGATGACGGTTCAGGCTTTATATTTACGGCAACAAAGAGCTTTGACTGCGTAGTATACTCTTCTCCATCTATGACTCAGGGCAACAGCTATACAATAACAGCAGGCTCCTCAACTGCAACAGCAGACTTCTCTTCAAGTCTTTACTATTCCGATGTCAGCTCTATGGGCGGAAACATGGGCGGAATGAACGACAGAAGATAATTCAATACATTCTGACAAAACACCGGCAGATATTTTGTCTGTCGGTGTTTCATTATAATCTATGAAAAATGTATAATGTGGTGAAGTTTGGGCTTTGGGCTATGTGCTTTGAACCTGACCGTAAATAAAAAAGCCCTGCACTGCTGTGAGTACAAGGCTGTCGGAATGAGTATTATTCGATTATGTTTTCTACGCTCTGTTCAATTATGAAGCGAAGATCTTCAATCCCCGTGCCGTCCTCTGAAGAACACGGACAAAGCTTCACATCCGGATATTCACTAAGCTCTGAATGAAGTTCTTCAAGTCTCTTCTGCTGCTGGGTCTTTTTCAGCTTATCCATCTTTGTCAGTGCGATTACAAATGGATAACCGCCCCTGTACAGAAAATCTATCATAGTCATGTCGTCAGCCGTCGGAGAGTGACGCATATCACATATCTGCACAACAAGAGCCGTGTTCCTGTCCTGTGCAAAATATCCTTCCACAAGCTCCGCCCATCTCTTCTTCTCCGCCTGAGATACCTTTGCATAGCCATATCCCGGAAGGTCTACAAAATATGCGTCCTTCAGCGAAAAAAAATTGATAGTTGCGGTCTTTCCGGGCTTTGCGCTCACCCTTGCAATGGACTTCCTGTATAGAAGCTTATTAATAAGCGAGGATTTTCCCACATTCGATTTTCCTGAAAAGATAACCTCAGGAATGTCAGATTCCGGTATTTGTGATGATTTTCCGTATGCGGCTTTGAATTCAGCTATATGAAAATTCATATTTTACCTCCGGTCATTTCTGCATACACAGGCTCAGCATTGCTGCTCAACAAGCGCAGTGTCAAGTACTGTATTGATATTATCTGCAAGTACAAAATTGACTGAATTTTTTACAACATCATCCACTTCGTCAAGGTCTGACTTATTGTCCTCAGGAATGATAATGGTCTTTATGCCAAGCCGGTATGCAGCCATTGTCTTTTCTTTCAGCCCGCCTATCGGAAGGACTCTGCCCCTTATGGTTATCTCGCCCGTCATGGCAACATCACGCTTTACCGGATGTCCTGTAAGAGCAGAAGTTATAGCTGTTGCTATAGTTATTCCTGCTGAAGGACCGTCTTTCGGGACCGCTCCCTCCGGCACGTGAATGTGGATATCGCTGTTTTTATAAAATTCAGTGTCGATATTCAGTTTGTCAGCCATCGTCCTTACACAGGTATATGCTGCCTGTGCGGACTCCTTCATGACATCGCCAAGAGAACCGGTAAGCTCTATTTTTCCGCTGCCCTTCATCACTGCGACCTCCACCGGAAGAGTTTCTCCACCTACAGAAGTCCACGCAAGTCCGGTTGCAAGTCCTACCTCATCGTTTTTATTCATGTCGTCATTCTTGTATTTTCTTGAACCAAGATATTCTTCGATATTCTCATTTGTTATCTTAACAGATTTTGTTTCTCCGGAAACAATCTTCACAGCCGCCTTATTCATCACGCTTGACAGTGACCTTTCCAGTGAACGCACGCCTGATTCACGCGTATAGCTGTCTATGATATCATATATCGCTTCGTCCGATATCTTGAACTGACGAGCGGTAAGACCATGACGCTTAAGCTGCTTTACAACAAGATGCAGCTTTGCAATATTGAATTTTTCCTCACGGGTATAGCTGTCCAGATGTATCATATCCATTCTGTCAAGCAGCGGTGCCGGAATTGCCGTATGGTCATTGGCGGTAGTAATGAACATTACCTTGCTAAGGTCGAAGGGAAGGTCTATGTAGTGGTCGTAGAAGGTTGAGTTCTGTTCGCCGTCCAGCACTTCAAGCAAAGCGGAAGTCGGGTCGCCGTGATAGTCGCTTCCAAGCTTATCCACCTCATCAAGAAGTATCAATGGATTTGCAGAACCTGCCTGCTTTACAGCGTCCATTATACGTCCCATCATTGCGCCTATGTACGTTCTTCTGTGACCTCTTATCTCTGCTTCATCATGTATACCGCCCAGAGCGATACGCTGATATTTCCTGCCTGTTGCATCAGCAACAGATCTTGCGATAGATGTCTTTCCCACTCCGGGAGGTCCCGCAAGGCATATTATCTGACCGTTTATATCCGGATTAAGCTTTCGCACAGCAAGCGCTTCAAGCACATTTTCTTTGACTTTTTTCAGTCCGTAATGGTTCTTTTCAAGATGAGCTGCAATCTTCTTTATATCTGTTTTTTCTTTAGTGTACACGCCCCACGGAAGCTCCAGACAAGCATCAAGATAATTCCTTACCACATTAGCCTCAGCAGAAGCGGACATCATTTTCTCAAGCTTACGAACTTCCTTCAGAAGCTTATCTTTGTTTTCATCGGTAGTTTTAAGCTTTTTGATACGTTCTCTGTACTCAAAGGCCTCAGCATCCGTTTCTTCGCTGTCTCCAAGCTCATCATGAATAGCTTTTATCCTCTCACGAAGATAATACTCCTTTTGGTTTTCATCCATGCCTATCTTAGTTTTTTCGGTTATTTTTTCTTCGATAAGCAATAGGTCGTTTTCATAGCTGAGCATTTCAACAATTTTATCAAGACGCTCCTCAACATCCAGAGTTTCAAGTATCTTCTGTTTATCATGGTAGTCTCTTATAACATTGTCGGCAATATAGTCAGCGAGTTTTCCGGCATCTGTCATTTCATAGACAGTCAGGTACATATCCTGTGGAACATGGCTGTTTATTATTGCAAACTCATTGAACATTTCCTTGATTATATTAAGACGTGCTTCTGTCTCAGCAGACGCCTGCTCATCTTCCTTTGAAGGTACTGTCACCTTCGCGGTAGAGTAGAGCTTACCCTCTATAAACTCAGAAGCGACCGCCCTGTCGATACCCTTTACGACAACACGCATAACATTGTCCGACATTCTTGCGATTTGCAGAATTCTTGCAAGAACGCCTGTATCATAGTAATCGGAAGCACCGGGATCATTTTCTGTTGCGTCCTTCTGTGCAGTTATAAAAACTTTCTGATCATAGCTTTCCATTGCCGCACTCAATGCGTTAAGGGATTTTTTTCTTGATATATCGAAGTGCAGTATCGTTTCCGGAAAGATCACAAGACCTCTTAGCGGAAGAACCGGCACAGTCATTATTTCTTTATTTTCATTTTCCATTATTTACTCCATTCCTAAGGAGTGTTCAGCTCATCGTTTCACAACACAAAGCCGCATCCACACCCATATCTCATAAATATTATACTCTTACAACTCCCATTATACCACATCTTCTCACACAATACAAGGTGCAGAGCCTGCGCTCCATGGAAATCAAGTTTCTTCAAAAGAAAATTAAAAATTTAAAATTCTAAGAATATTGCGAGGATCGAGCAGACAATCGAACATAATCTTGGAG
>CAMHOE010000009.1 GCA_946186665.1 uncultured Clostridia bacterium
TATGATACTTCTTTTTCTGCTTTTGTGCAATCTTTATTTTTCAAACAAGCCCTAGGAAAAGGGGTTTCCCCATGCAGTTGCACCTGCAATAACGAATTCCCTATTTCATGTTTTCTTTTTATTGACAATAACGAAATTAAATAATATAATAATAATGTAGAATTGTTTCTTAAAAAGAGAGCATATATATTTACCGCTTTTACAAAAAGCGGTACGTACTATCAATAATTTTTTTATTGCAGAGGAGGATATATATGAAAATTTGCGCTTCGTGTGGTGTATCTCTGCCGGATCAGGCTGTAACTTGTCCGTCCTGCGGTTCACAAGAGTTTACATATCCTGCACAAAACGGAGGATACGCTCAGCAGGATCAGTATGGCTATGACGACCAGTATCAGGGGGAGTATGCTGAGGACTATCAGGATCAGCAGTATGACGGCTACGAGGACGATTACGGCGAGGAATACGCTGATGACGGTTATCAGCAGCAATATCAGCAGCCACAGTATCAGCAGCAATACCAGCAGAATGGTCAGCAGTATGCGCAGCAATATGATGACGGCAGCTATGATGATGAATACGATGAAGAATATGATGACGGCTACGGTCAGCAGTATCAGCAGAGTACTCAGCAGTACAGCCAGCAGCCGCAGTACCAACAGAACGGTCAGCAGTATGCACAGCAATATGATGACGGCAGCTATGATGATGAATATGACGAAGAATATGATGACGGCTACGATCAGCAGTACAGCCAGCAGCCGCAGTATTCACAGCAAAACACTCAGCAATACAGCCAACAGTATGATGATCAATACGAAGATGAATACGAGGACGATTATCAGCAGCAACAGTATCCTCAGCAGGATGATGACGAAGATCTGTACGATGAACCTGAGCCACAGCAGCCGGCAGTAGCAGCAGCACCTGTACAGCAGCCTGCACCGAGCTATTCACAAGCTTCTGAACCACAGCCAAAGAAAAGTGAAACTCCGAAGCCAAAGGAGTTCAACCCTCATGAAGCATCAAAGAATTTCACCTTTGAGAAAAAAGACAAATCTGAACAACCCGCTGAAGAAGAGGGAGAGTCTGTATCGGGCACACAGAAGATAGTAAATATGTTTACCGAAACGAAGGACCATACTTCGGACTTCGACCCGAATGACGCTTCTGCAAATAAACTCTTTGCAATACTTGCCTGTCTGGGTATAACCTTCTGGGTACCGCTGGCATTCAGAAAGGACTCTCACTTTGCAAGGTTCTATGCAAATCAGGGACTTCTTACGTTGATAGTGTCTATTCCCTTTATCATTATCTATGCAATATTCAGCGGAATAGTCGGTGTTGCTTGTACCTCTGCCGGTTCTCTTGGCGGCGGTGAGTCACTGAGCATTACGGGTTATATAGTTAAGTTCATTCTGTTCCTGATAATATATGCAATTCCGATTTTCTTTATCGCAAGGTCGATTTCAAGTATCAATAAGGGCAAAGCAGTTGAAATACCCTTTGTTGGTTTCCTCACTCTTATTCGTTATTGATATTATAAGAACACAAAACTATGGAGCTGTCGCACAAGCGGATTTTTCAGGTTATTTTTGGCTCCGTTTGTTATCTGTTTTTCAATAGTTGTGTTCGGTAATAATTCTCTTTTGCAACAACAGCCGGAGCTTCACAGTCCGGCTGTTATTTTTTACATATTTTGGGGGCTGCCGCTTTTCTTATTGCGGCAGCCCCTTATGATAATTATAAAGTATTTACAGGATCTATGCAATTCTTAGTGAAGTATATATATTATGCAAGCTGAGCCTTTATAGCTGCGAGAAGCTCATCATATGTTTCAAACGCAGGCAGATCCGGATTATCCTGCTTGATCTTGTCGGTGCTTTTGAAAAGGAAGCCTGCTTTGCTTGCCTTTATCATACCGAGATCATTATAGCTGTCACCGCTTGCAATAGTATCATAGCCGATAGACTGAAGAGCCTTTACGGTAGTATACTTTGAGTTTTCTATACGCATTTTAAAGCCTGTTATTTCGCCGTTGTCAGCAACTTCAAGAGAGTTACAGAAAATAGTAGGCCAGCCGAGCTTCTGCATAAGGGGCTTTGCGAACTGAGTAAATGTATCGCTGATGATGATGACCTGAGTAAGTGAACGCAGCTCATCTAAAAATTCTTTAGCGCCAGGGATAGGGTCGATTTTTGCTATAGTATCCTGAATTTGCTTCAAACCAAGACCGTGCTCTTTAAGGATACCGAGTCTCCAAGTCATAAGCTTATCATAATCAGGTTCATCGCGGGTAGTTCTTTTAAGCTCCGGAATACCGCTTGCCTCAGAGAAAGCTATCCATATTTCCGGCACAAGCACGCCCTCAAGATCCAAACATACAATATCCATTTAAAAAATCTCCTTTAAATAATTCTTTCGGTCTCACCGATAGACCCATTATACCACACCACCTACTCATATGTAAAGTGGCGCAGAACCGGCAGATATTCGTCCCCATCCGCCGGCGCAGCCTGAGGGCTGCTGTTTCGGCTGTTTTATACGGACATATAGTCTCTTTTCCTATTCAACTTTATGCGCCTGTACAGTATAAAGTTTTAGTTTTTATTATACTTACTATGATTCATTTTCGCCTTGCGAAAATGTACCACTATTATTAATTTTTCAGTTTTAAGTTTTCAGTATTCATTTATTTATTACGCACCGCCGTCTCAGAGCTTTGAGAGCTCTTCCTTTATTTCTCCGTAATACTTATCATAGTAGTTGAATTCTTCCACGTATTGCCTGAATTCAGCCGACATTCTGCTGAAGATCTCTTTTACGCCCACTGCTTCTCTTTCGCAGTTTTTCCTGATATTCTTCTTTTTGCGGTTTGTCAGCAGAATGTGTCCGACGCCGCCCAGAATACCTACACCGGTTCCGACAAACAGTGCATATATCCCGAACACAACTGCCAGAACACCAAATACAACTCCTCCTCCAAACCACAGGAAGCACGGCCATATCTTTTGCTGAGCCATTAATGTACGAGCCTTTGCATCATAGTATTCATCAATTCTCTGATGCTCCTGCGCTTCGTTTGTCAATTCCGCGTGAGACTCATACTCTTCTATCTGGATATCTGCATGACTGCGGAACATACTGCGGTACTCCTGAACATTATAGTCAACAGCCTTTTGTGTAAGATTGCTTGTCGAAACAAACATTCTCTGTTTCTCAGCAGCATTGATATCTGTGTCTCCTGGGTTATATACCCACTCGACCATTTCGCTGATAATATCAAGCTCTGTGCGGTTATGCTCCAGCCACTCCTCATATTCCTTATCCGCATTCTCTTTTTCGCCCATATGCTTTATGATAAGTTCATTATGATAGATCTCATTTCTTACATCGACCTCATTGGTATTTGAACGTCTGATCACATCATCAATAAATTGATTAAGACGATTATTCCTCTCCTCAGATGTAAGGTGAACTGTTTTTCTTATAAACTCAAGAATATTGCTGTTGTTCTTTACTGCACAAAGAATCTGCGCATACAAAGCACTTTCCTTACAGTACTTGCTCAGCACAGGGTATTTCAGCGGCTCACGCACAAGCATCCTTTTCAGATAGCCGCTGATTTTTTTTGCCATTGTATCTTCGCTGTAGCCTTCCGATTCAAGACGTGTCTGAATGGTGCGGTTCACAAAATCGTTGACTTCAGAATACAGCTTATCATCACAGTCCGCATCTACAGATCTGCTCAGCAAGGAAAACATAAATAAAATATTAACATTATCCAGTCCGGTCAGATCGCAGGTGATGTAGCTTTTAAACCATTTCAGAGCAACTGCATTTTTTCCAAGCTTTATATGAAAAGCAAAGAAGAATATACTTGCATTCTTTTGGTCAAGCATACATGCACGTTCCAGTGCTCTTTCCGCAGTCTCCCTATCATCGTTTCTCCAAGCCATAATGCTCAGCAAAGCGCAGGTAAGCCAATAATCCGGCATCTGCAAATGCTTTACTTCAATTGCTTTAGTCAGTGTTTTGTCACTTACAAAGCATATCTCGACATTATTGAGCATGGACTCAACTATTTTTCTGACAGCATTATAATTAGCGAAGTCATAGTATATCTTGTTCTGCAATTCTCTTATCTTTTTATTGGCAGACTCAACATATTTATACAGCTTATATATTCTTTCAATATCACACTGTAATTCATACGCTTTTAATGTCAGCTCATGGGAGCTTACAATTCTGTTGTTGCCATTTACCAAAGTACCATTTATATAACCGGTCAGCTGTTCCCATCTGTTTGCGGCATTGGCAACGCCGTTTTCAAGCTCATATAATTCCTGTCTTAATCTGTTTTGAATGGACTGTTGTTCACTGACCAAAGAACGTATCTCATATAAACTTGCCATTTTTTAATCCTCCTCGGCTCTATGTGCTGAAATCGCACGCTGATAGCCCCACGTCCTTATACTGTTTATGATTTCTCCATTGCGTATGCTGATAGGTACGACCTTTGCAAAATTATCAGTAATGGTCTTCATATTAACGCTCTGAGGTCCGAAAATAAGCATCTGCTGTGCCGTATCTTTTATCGCATATTCTATCTCTGCAAAAGAAAAGCCCTCTGACAGCTTAACAAGCTCCTCAAGCTGTTCTTCCCTGAATACAACATGAAGGCACTTCCCTGCATATTGCTTTATCGCCAGCCGTCTTTCCGACGGTGTGGGAAGGTCAATAAAGAACACTTCTGAAAAGCGTCCCTTACGGAACAGCTCAGACGGCAGTCTTGTGATATCATTTGCCGTAGCAGTAATAAACACACGGCTCTTGGATTCCTGAAGCCAGAACAGGAACAATCCCAGTATCCTTCTGCTGGTATCGTTTCCACCATCCGATACAGCAAGAGCCTTTTCTATCTCATCGACCCACAGCACACATGGCGAAACATTGTCAATAAAGTCCAAAGCCTCTTTCATTTTCCTTTCGCTTTCACCCATCCATTTATCATAAACAGAGCCGATATCAAAGCGAAACAGCGGCAGCTCCCATTTTGCGGCGACCATTTTTGCAGAGTATGATTTTCCGCATCCCGGAACTCCCGTAAGCAGAATTCCCTTTGGTGTTTCCAGACCATAACGCTCAAGCTCAGAATCAGATGCAAAAAATACCTTCCTTTTTTCTTCAAGCCATTGCTTCAGATTTTCCAGTCCGGCAGACTCCATATTGATATCAACGCTGACTTGTTGAATGGATGATACAGAAGAGTAAAGTCTGCTTTTCTGACCTGCCAATGTATAGATATTTTTTTTAAAAAGTCCGTTAGCAGATACGATCTCATTTGAAAGGATATTTTCGATCTGTATTTCCGTAAATCCCCTCAAAAGAGTAGATGCTCTGGAAATATCCCCCTCATCCCACTCAACGGTAAATCTTCCGTCATACTGAGCGGCAAATTTTCGTATGTACCTGCACCGTTCCTCATCATCCGGATAGTCCAGCTTGGATATCATACCAAACTGCGTTATCTTCTGGATAACCTTATCGTTTGTTATAAGTATGAGAGTTGAAGATGACTCCTTTGCAAGATACAGAACGTTGATCAGATCTCTTGTATACATCGTATCCTCGCTGATCCTTCTGACATCTCCGAACGCAAAGATAGCTCCATGTTTTCTTCTGAAAAGATTACTCATAAATGCCATAGGATCAGAATCCGCATTTGTCGAAACACCATCCGAACCGAGCTGAACGACCTGCTTGGAATCAGTATAATAATAGATATCCATCGTCAATTCTTTTTTTATCATCGTAAGCATCCGCTCAACTCTTTCACGCTCAGACGACTGGATAATTATAAGAGGAGTCCTTGCGTAAATATAATTTTTTACCTCTTCCATTGTATCCACAAAGTTACTCATATCTTCACTATCTCACGATCCCCGAACAAACGGATTTTTTTTATCATATAGAGCTGATCCTCCAGTACATAGCTGTTGCTTTCCATACACGCATCATAAATCTGTCTGACCGCTTTGTTCCAGCAGTCCATTGCATTGGCAACAACGGAATTCTCAAGGCTTTGCCTGAACTCCTGACTCATGAATTCCAGTTCTTTAAAAAACAGGCATTTTTCAAACTGCTTTCCGAGCACCCGGAACGGCTCATATATCTGATCATATTCTCCATAAGCCAGATACATTTCAAGATTTCCGGCAAACTGTCTGATGTAACGCTTCAGCATGACGTTTTCAGTCCTGACCAGCTGTTCTTCCAGATAGCCGACCGCAGCCGAAGCATCCTTACAGGAACCGGCTTTTAAAAGCTTCAGCGCACTGCTGTCAATATTATTATGCTGTAAATAATCAAACCAGACGAGCCATTCGGAATAGCATGATGGCGCTGATGAAGGCTGCTTGTTCATTTCAGGAATTTCATAGGCGGTTCAAGATTCCATGAAGGAAGCTTTTTGTTCATTTCCTTCAGGCGCTCGTCTGTTGCCTTTGCGCTGTTGTCCTCCACAGCCGTTCCATAGTTATCTCTCATTCTGTCCTGAATCATATTAAGATCCAGTTCGTTGTTATTCTGTGTATCCATTTTTATTTCTCCTTTTCAAATTTGTTCTGACAGAACACCCTGCCGCATATCCATACAGTAAAATGTATGCTGCGGTGTACAGAATGTCACTATCTATTCCGGCATCCCACTTGAAGGGATATTATTTTTTTCAGATCAGTTATATATCAGATGAAGCTGAGCTTTGAAATGACCTCGTCCTTTTTGCGGACGTTCTCAGTAAAGTAACGCTGAAACTCTACGATCTGTGCCATTGTCGCTTCCAGATAATAAACAGCCGTATCTACCCTCTCCCTGAACTTCTTCAGTCCGCTTAAAATACGGATTACCAGAGCGCCTGCCGCAGCCAGCATCAGAACAGCTCCTACCGGCAGAACAAACGTAAAGCCGTATTGTACTAAATATACAACAGACGCCACTGTGACGATCAGGGAAATAAAGAACACAATGACCAGCGCAATATTGAATGCGTTGATACAAACCATACGGAATTTGTTATTATCAAAATAGTTCTTTACAGCCGTTCTCTGATCGTCAAGATCCCTTCCGTTGCTGGTGGTCGTCCAACCGTCAATGCTCATCTGATATTGCAGCGGACATCTTTCTCTGACCTTGACTGTCCAGTTTTCCAGAGCAGTCCTGAACCAGTCCTTTGTACTTTTCAGACCGAATTTTCTTACCTGTACATCCGTCTGTCCGTCGTCAGAATATACCGCCCAATCTATCATCTGCTTACCTATGTTGAAGCCCTCTGTTCTGAGACTCTTGATCTCTTCAAATTGTTTTTCAGCTTTTTCTTTGTCGCCCTCGTTATCAATGATAAGACGATAGTACTGCTGCTCTTCCTTCAGCTCACGTTCCTCTTCGTCATAGTTTGTGATCAGACTGTTCAGGACCGCATCGACACGGCTCTTGTAGTTTTCGTCTGTCTGAAGCTTTTCTTCTACATTAAGCTCGTCAAGCAGCTGAAGGAATGTATCGTATTTGGATACATCCAGAAAACTCTTTTCTATATCTGCTGCATTGGTACAGAAGGACTTTATCATCTGATAATCACATTTGGCTTTTGCCGGACTGTTTTCAAAATAGTTTACATAGCTGTCTACCAGCCCCTGACATATCTCTGCATTCTCAGAGATAACATGGATCCATTCATTTATAATTCCGGACACCTCATGCTCCAGCTGCTTATCCTTACCAAAAATACCGCCCATAAATGCCTGTATCATTACAGCTGTTTCCTGCTGAAGCATTACAGGATTAAGAGTACGGCAATAAACCTTGAACCATTCTCTCGCCGTCTGGATCCTTTCAAAGCGAAGATTGAGCAGGCAGAAGAACAGGGATGTTTTGATCTCATCCTTTCTTACACTTTCAGAGAGTGCATTCTTTGCGACCTCCGGATAATTATTGACCCACGCAGTCACTGCAAGAAGCGCATAAGAAAGCCAGTATCTTGAGCTTGTTATCCACAGCTCTTCTGAAAGCTCCTCGATGGTACTGTTGCGGACAAGATTGATATCGAAATCTCTGACAACGCCGATTATAGTTTTTCTTATAGCATCATAGTTGCCGAACTGTTCTTTTATCACCTGATCCAGACGCATAATGTTCTCATGCGCGATCTGCTTTTCTTCGCCATGCATAATATCACGGCGAAACTGCTCTACACGATCATAAACGTTCTTGGCTGCTGTCTGCACCTTTTTTGTAGACGAATCCACATTCTGTACATGAACACTCACCTGAGACTGAAACGACTCAACAGAACTATTAAGATTACTGATCGCATTATTTACATTAGACATATTCTTTTACCTCCATCATCAGAACTTATCAATTGAATTGCTGAGATCGCCTATGCTGTCATATCCGCGCCTTACAAGGGTCCTCCATGCAGACATTTCATCAACGGCATTTTTGAGCTTCAGGATGGACAAGCGACAGTATTCCTGCAAAGTCTTTACCTTATCTACCCAGCGTCTCCATACAAGGAAACCGCTTACTATTCCCAAGACTATACCCAACGTCAGCAAAACGGCAAAAGCCGGAGTTTGTACAAGCAATCCTGCGATAGCAATGATCAGAACAGCAGCCGCACACATTATCAGGAAAACATGCATCAGCTTGTCGCTCATCGCATATTTTGTTTTTCGCTTATTATATACTTTTTCAATATGTTCTATTGTTTCATCCACATTGTATTCAGAACACTCTGCCTCGATCGCCGGCATCTCAGATGATACGCTGATGACAAGCTTATATTTTTCCTTTAACGTATTGTTTACATCGTTGAAATAGTTGATAACACCCGTCTTGATCCTGTCCTTCAGATAGCTCAGGGCAAATTTCCTTACCATCACGTCAGTCTGATTTGCATCCTCCGTCAGCGCCCATCCGAGAAGAAGGTCTCCGAACGTTTTCTTCACTCCGATATCGCCGTAAAGCTCTTTATATTTTGCATTCGCCTTGCCCGTATCGCCCTTTGCCGCTATGACAGCTTCATTGTATTTAAGGTTCTTTATCACTTTGAACTCTTCATCATCATAATCGTTTACAAGATTATACAGGATGTTCTCGATCTGTTCGTGAAGGTTTTCACCATTGTCATCTTCCGTCTGATAGATATCATCAAAGAATTTGCTGATAACAGTGATTTTTTCCATACTGCTCAAAAGCTCCAGCATATCCTTGTATTCGGGACACGTCTCCTTCAGCGTAGGATATTGTTCTTCTGTTACGTGGATATAATTCTGAGTAAAAGAATAGCTTTTGTCTACAACCTTTTTCGTGAAATTCGCAGAGGTCGCTTCTGTCTGTGCCAGCATACTCTTGAAATAATTGGTAGTCATATCTGTCAGAGCTTTATCATTTCTCATGGCGCCGACGAGATATGCGTGAAGAACGTGCTGCCACTCCTCTCCTAAATTGTTTGCGTCTGTCTTGTCAAGAAGGGTAATGTACCAGTTTCTTGCTACTTCAACTCTGCCAAACCTCAGGTTTATCAGCATATAAAATACACAGGCTTTATAACCATCCATTGTCATAGCCTTGTTCAATGCCCTGTATGCTGCTTCCTTTTCGTCACTCGCCCAAAGCATAACGGACATAATGGCATATGCAAGCCAGTAATCCGTATTCTTCAGATAGGCTTTTTCCACTTTTTTCCTCAGTGTTTCATTGGATACTATATGCGTATCCAGACCAATTACATAGCCCAGAGTGATCCTTCGCAGTTCATGATAGAATGAAAACTTTGTGTAGTATTCATCGTTATACTTTGTCATCATTTTTGAAGCTTCAGACAAATTCTTGAACAGGAAATAATGCTCTGTAACATCCAACAAAAGGGCATAAAGCTTTTCAACAATATCATCTGCGGTGTCCACTTCTCCGGAAACATAAGATACCTTATTTGTTGCGGCTGATCCAACCTTATGGATATTGTTTGTAAGGATCCGACAGTTTTCAATTCCTGCCTCCAGTTCTGCCGCAAGCTGTGCATTTTCACGGACTAATCTGTTATACTCATCAACTAACCGATTGTATTCCTGAAGCTCTTCATCAGTCATTTATTATCCCCCCTTGAATTCAATATTCTCTCAGACCTCATTCAGATCTCTGTAAAAAGGTTTAAAGCCTATCGGCACAGTGCGCATCATCATATACATATACGCGTCGTTCAGTTCCTTGTCGAACCTTTTGACAAGCAGATATTTTTTCAGTATCAGATCAAATACTGCCAGTGTCTGCTTCTGGTATTCAGGTGAATAAATAGTACTGTCCTCCGGATTAAGATCACACAGGGTATCCATGCTCATATCCGAAAAATCTTTTTCCATACAGTCATATTCTGTGATCTCTCCGCTGTTAAGATCCAGCGTCATCCATTTGAGCGGACGTCTGATTTTTCTGTCTCTCAGCTCCTGTGTCTGATAGAGATAGATAAAAGCGCATACATTATACTTTCCGTTTTCCGTTTTGCGAAATACAGGGTTTGAAACGCCGTGCGGAATATTCTCTCCGCCCAAAGCCGCCTGCGCAAACTCTTTCATTATCGATTTTGAATTCCATACAGTATCCATAACAGATCTCCTTACCTCCGGTCATATTTTTTTATAGTTATCTGCGGTCAGCGAGCATCAATACCGCTTATCGATTTTCACATCTATTGTCAATAATTTCTTCACTGTCTCAAAGCAGCTTGCAATATGAGCACAGCACTTTTGTTGTTTCGCTCAGCTCGCCGGTCTTGTTTTTCATCGAAACAAACTTCTTGAATTTATAGCGCATACCGGATACATCCATATCATATCCTGCCGAATTTTTATTTCCGCCCAGAGCATTCAGAACACCAAGTGATGTCTGTGTATCCTCCGTTGTAAGAAGAATGTACGCCTGAATAAGATTACAATTTATCTTGTCTCTGCCGTTAAAGATGATGTTGCAGTTTATCGTATCGGGACTAAGATAGCTCATTCCGAGCATTTTTGAAATACTGCCGGTCTTTGCCGCAGGAAGGTCATGAAACTCCAGAACGTATCTCATAAGCGCAGTGCCGGTGATACGTGTAGCGCTCTGAATAAGCTCTCCGAAAATACCGCTTTCAAACTGAGATGAATTTATAGAGTTCATATACATATCCATCACATCATCATAGTTCACTCCGGAAGCTTTTGCCATACGAAGAAGGTCTATCCTCTGTTCCACAGGGATAGCCTGCATCATAAGCATTGTCACACACGCCTTTGCATTGACCTTCAAGCCTATCTGGAACAATATGTACATAACATCTTTTTTTACCGCAAAGGTATCTGCCGAGCTAAGAATATAATTGCTGAGCGTCTGATGAAAGAACGAAAGATTAAGATTCATCGTGAACATAAGCTCTATGATCCTCGGCTTGTTTTCACGGTCAGTCACACAGCTTATAATATATTTTTCAACTGAATTGGTAGGAAGGTCGTCCATGACCGAAAATAGATAGCTGAGGATATCCAGCCTTATTTCGGGTTCGTCATAGCCGTCGCACAAATAATCCGACACAAATCTATGCTTTACCTTTTCCGGCACTTCAAACCTCAGCATCTCATCGATAATGGTCTTTTTGTTATCCGCATCAAGATCGTCCCTATTAAGTATCTCAGAAAAATGGCTGCTGTTGAATTCAACAAAGTTTTCGGACTCGTAAAGCATTTTCAGATTTTGCAGACAAGTGTCATACCCACAGCTTACAATTGAATAGTTTACGATCGTTGCAGTCTCAACATCAAGAAGCCGGTTGCTTATCAGGACCGACATAAGCTCATACACGAGCTGCTGGTCATCAAGCCGGGAAATGACCTTATCCATCAGACATTCGACCGAAGGACGAGCCGGTGTTTTACACATTGCCGGCGCTATCCTGCCTTTAGTAACGACGCTGTCATCAGAGTCTTTTATGTAAGCTTCAAAAAGCTTCTGATCATCCTCTGAATATTCCTCGTCCTTTTCGATCAGGAACAAAACATCTTTGACTTTGTTTTCATTGTCAGGACATTTCTGAAGCAGGGTTTTCATAACGGACTTCTTGTTGATATTGTCAACATTATGAAGTATCTGACTAAACAGTTCAAAGTTATTGTTTTTGACAGAAAAATTGATAAGACTGCTGTTAAGCTCCATCGAATAAACAGATGCGGCATCAAAATAAGTCATTACAGCATCTCTTCTTGCCACAGCATTCAGAGAGTCATACATCAGTATAAGAACACCGATGATCTCCGAAGAATCAAAAAACTCATACAGTATTTTTTCTTCCTCTGTAGGGGTATCGCCAAGCGATTTAAGCTCCATGTAATTCTTTTTCATCATCGAAAAATAATTCTGCTGCTCGGCTCTTGAGATACCGCCTCCTACTATCATATTAATTTCATAGGCTATCTCGGCGATTATTGTACCGACATATCTGGAATCGATCTTTTTACATTCCACCAGATTATTCTGCGCACTATCCATCCTCTTGTACGCAACATCAAGCAGCGCCTGACGCACGACATTCTTTATCGTAAACATGGTATCTACCTGTTCGTGCCTTTCAATAAGCGCGCCGCAGTACAGGCATCTCCACATTTTTGTTTCTTTATCATAGTCAAATTTCGTACCTGCACAAGAGGTACATTTTTGAACCACATAACTTACAGACATTGATATCCCTCGTTAAGCTTCTATTATTTGCTGTTTTTCAGCAGCATATTCCGTTCAGAAATGTATGAAGAAAGCTGGTAGCAAACCTGAATAGCTCCGTTTTTATCATTGTTGGAGCAAAGATATTTCAGTTCCTTGACCTTGCTGTGTATCATATCATCTATATCCTCTATAACATCCGTTGTCATAGGATCAGAAAAACGTATTCCCTCCTGAACCTTATGAAGCTCTCTTTTAAGCTCCGGATCCAGACACTGATCCTCCATCAGCTTTACCTGTATGGAAAGGTTCTTGATAGTTCTGACTTTAGTCTGGATATCACGGTTTATGTCGTCGATAACGCCTTTATTGATCAGTGCCAGTACGGCAAAAATAATATATATCAAAAGCATGATCGACTGTACTACGACAGCCAGAGTCGGAGATACAACAAAACGAAACAGCATGAATATAAAGCTTGCGAACAGCTCTGCCAGAAAATAGAACACAGAAAATGACATCAGGGGAATGTTCATAAAGATAGCTTCTGCATCCGATTTTTTGAACGTGAGATATGAAACAAGTATGTTGGCAGCGAAGCCGACACATACAAAAACGTAGCTCAGCCAGAAAACATCATTCTTTTCTTTAAAGATCAATAGTGTGATGATATTGTAAATGGCGAAAACCGCAGCAAATACGATACCGATCATGATGATATATTTTTTATCAGTTATCTTACTCATTTTGATCCCTCCAATTTATACGATCCTTGTTCCGCAGATATTGCAAAACTTAGAACCTGCCGCAAGCGTTTTTCCACAATTCGGACACACCGGATCCGTGCGCTGCTGAGCGCCGCAGAAATTGCAAAATCTTGAACCCGGCGCAAGCTGATGTCCGCATTCTGAACAGAACATCATTGCCTGTCCGCCTGGCGGCTCAGTTGCTTCTGGCTGTCCCTGATATGTATTCACCGTCTGCGTTGGCTGCATCTGTGGCTGTGCCTGCTGCGGCTGTACCTGCTGCGTTGGCTGTACCTGCTGTGTTGGCTGCGGCTGAGACTGTACCTGCTGCGGCTGTGACTGCTGTCCTGACGGAGATCGTGATTTTTTCAGGAAGGCATTTACATCAAATGCGCCGCCGTTTGACTGTCCGGATGATACTATATTAGCTGATGACCGAATTCCGGAGAGATCCTTTCTGGTGTCATTACGGATCTTATCACCGCTCAGAGCGTCTCTTGCGATATCAACGATAGAACCGCCTAATGCTCCGCCCATCATAAAACCGCCGACCGCTCCGCCGATATTTCCTATTGTTCCTTCATTGCTTGCAAATTTTTCCGCAATAAGCATCTGACGCTCTTCCTGCCATGTATAGCCCTCTATAAGACGGCTGCTTCTTCTTTCCTTTGCTGCTTTGACTGCATCATAGTCTTCCTTGGGGACCTCAATAGTCTCAACATTGAAGTACTCCACACGAACACCATATTCATCAAAAACATCATCCAGTCTTTCTTTGACCGCTTCGCTGACTTCAAAAAGATTGGCGTTGATCATGAAGAAACTCAGCTGTCCGTTTATCATGATCTTTGAAATGCAGTCCTTTACATGAGAAGAGATCAGACCTTTAAAGTTATTCATCATTTCAGAAGAAGTAAATCTGCCTCTGAAGCCTACAAGCTTTACCAAAAACTTTCTGCTGTCGACTATCGAAAACGTCATACTGCCATGCAGCATTACGTGCAGAAAAATGTCATACAAAGGGTCATCCAGTGTAATTGCGCCTCTTGTACCCCAAAGCATATCCATCTGATGAACAAGATTGACATAAAAAACCTTGCAGGGAAATGGATTTGCGCCGCCTGTAGGGAGCTTTACGATCTTATTCAGCAGCGGTAAATGAGGGGTAGTCAAAGTATGGCGGCCGGGTCCGAACAGATCGGCAGCCTGTCCGTTAACACACACCAGAGCTTCATAGGGTTCATCAACGATCAGCTGAGATGTAGCATTTATAGATTCTCCCGGATACTTCCAGACAAGATCATCAGGAGTTCCCTGAAATTTTATTACTTGTGATATTTCCAAAATAAACACTCCTATTTTTAAATGTCACGAATATGACATATTATTTTTTCTTCTTTTTGCCGGATGCTTTTTTCTTATCACGGCTGAACCAACCGGATTTTTTGGGAGGCGCAAAGCTTTCACCCGGACGATAGATCGTAAAGGTCATATTTGGCTGCTCTCCAAACATTTCATCCAATTCATAACCGGTGTTCTGATATGAAGCTGTATTCTGACTCTGTAAAGAATTATTTCCGTACATTGTCTGAGCGGATACGCTGTTTGCTTCAGAGACCTGATACTGTTGCTGGAAGGTTCCTTCAGCAGGCGTCGCAAAGCTTCCGACTCCCTGCTGTGACTGTTCCGTCATCGACTGCGGCATTACAGGTGGGGTTGCTCCCATTACCGGCTGTGACTGTTCCGGCATTGGCTGAGACATTACAGGTGGGGTTGCTCCCATTACCGGCTGTGACTGTTCCGGCATTGGCTGCGGTATTACAGGTGGGGTTGCTCCCATTACCGGCTGTGACTGTTCCGTCATTGGCTGCGGCATTACAGGTGGGGTTGCTCCCATTACCGGCTGTGACTGTTCCGGCATTGGCTGCGGTATTACAGGTGGGGTTGCTGTTTTTTCAAACTCTGAAACAAAGCTATCAAAGTCTAAATCAACTTCTGAGCTTTCATCTTCAACAGGTGCTGAGGTTTCTTCTATTTGTGTTTGTAACTGCTCCTGTTCAATCTCTGCTTTTGGCGGAACGACAGGTGTTTCTTCTTCGAGCTCTTCCTCGTTCGCTTCATCATATCCCGAAACAAAGCTTTCGAAGCTTATGTCATCCTCTGAGCTTTCATCTTCAACAGGAATTGAGGGTTCTTCTGTTTGTACCTGCTCCGGCTCAATTTCTGCTTTATGCGGAACGACAGGTGTTTCTTCTTCTGGCTCTTCCTCGTTCGCTTCATCATATCCCGAAACAAAGCTTTCGAAGCTTATGTCATCCTCTGAGCTTTCATCTTCAACAGGAATTGAGGGTTCTTCTGTTTGTACCTGCTCCGGCTCAATTTCTGCTTTATGCGGAACGACAGGTGTTTCTTCTTCTGGCTCTTCCTCGTTCGCTTCATCATATCCCGAAACAAAGCTTTCGAAGCTTATGTCATCCTCTGAGCTTTCCTCTTCAACAGGTGCTGAGGGTTCTTGTGTTTGTGATTGTGTCGGTTTTGATTCAGTTGCCAAATCAGCAGCAAAAGATTCATCTATGTCTGCCCACTGTGTCCCAATTTCCGCTGTCGGTTGTACAGCAACTGCTTCATCTTCGATTTTTATGTTATCAGCTTTTTTAAGTTTTAAAACAAAGCTCTCGAAGCTTACGTCATCCTCTGAGCTTTCCTCTTCAACAAGAACTGATGGTTCTTCTGTTTGTGATTGTAACTGTTCCGGCTCGATTTCTGCTGTAGGCGGAACGATAGGTGTTTCTTCTTCGGGCTCTTCCTCGTTCGCTTCATCAAGTTCCGAAACGAAGTTATCAAAGCTTATGTCATCCTCTGCATTTTCCTCTTCAACAGGTGCTGAGGGTTCTTCTGTTTGTGATTGTAACTGTTCCGGCTCGATTTCTGCTGTAGGCTGAGTGACAGGTGTTTCTTCTTCGGGCTCTTCCTCGTTGGCTTCATCATATCCCGAAACAAAGCTTTCGAAGCTTACGTCATCCTCTGCACTTTCATCTTCAACAAGAACTGAGGGTTCTTCTGTTTGTGATTGTAACTGTTCCGGCTCGGTTCCCGCTGTAGGCTGAATGATAGGTGTTTCTTCTTCCGGCTCTTCCTCATTGGCTTCATCATATCCCGAAACAAAGCTTTCGAAGCTTATATCATCCTCTGCACTTTCATCTTCAACAGGAACTGAGGGTTCTTCTGTTTGTGATTGTAACTGTTCCGGCTCGATTTCTGCTGTAGGCTGAACGACAGGTGTATCCTCTTCTATAGGTTCCTCTTCGTTTGCTTCAGCAGATTCTGTATTATCAGCATTAATGTAAAAATCTACGTCGATATCTACAGGTATTGGGTCTATCTCAATCGATGAATATATATCCGGTTCTTCTTCAGAAACATCATCAGAGACTGATACAGTATCCTCTGGGGCAGAATCACCCTCTGTTATTTCATCGTCATAAAGGGGGTAATCCTCTATCTCCACCGGTATAGGATCTATCTCCACATCCTGATAATAATCAAGTGCGTTTTCATTTATAACATCCGATGTATTATCCTGTCTTGAAGCATTATCGTTTGAAACAGCTGCCGCTTCACTTGATGAATAAATAATATTTTCTTTTGATACCTGATAATTACGGGGGTCAATTCTTGAATCCGAAAAAATATCCCTGTCATCTATACCAAACATATTTCTATTGGTTTCGCTTGCGGAGCGAGGTCCTGAATTCTTTTCCGTCCCGTATTCTGCGTATGATGATCGTGTCGGGATAACGTCTGTGCCTTTGCCGATAATATCGTGTTGACCTTCTTCGTTTGTATTTTTTTTTTTAATTTCCTGCTTTATCAAAGATGCCCGCTGAGCCTGAATAGGATCCACGTTATCAATAACTACATTTGAACGCAGCAGTGTATGTGACGTTTCGTAGTTGATTTCCTTGTCACGGAGAAGCGTCCCACAAAACTGACAAAAACGTCCCCGTTCATACGTCCTTCCGCATTTGATACATATCAACATAATACTACTCCAATCTCTTTACGTCAAAATCAACAATTTATTACCAACTATATGAATAATGATTATAACTGACCATTATTTTATCATATTTTTTTACATATTTCAACATTTTTTACCTATTATTTTTAGAATTTATATAAAATCACAAAAAGCTCTCTTGCGACTTTTTATTCACAAGAGAGCCAAATACTATTATTCATTCAAATCGATCCATTTGAAACATTTTTTCAGAAATAACAATGCCATAACAAATATAGATCTTCCGTCAATCAGCAAGCCTCCAATCTGATACATCACATTGACCGTTTACATTATAGCCTACTGCGGTCACTGTTCCATCTGATTTCAAACCGACTGTATGCCATCCTCTTGCGGATACAGATACGATATCCACCCAATCATATACATCACACTGACCATCGCTGTTATCGCCTGCGGCTATTACTGTACCATCTGATTTCAGACCAATTGTATATTTATATCCTGCCGATACAGCAGTTATATTGCTCCAGTCACTTACATTGCATCTGCCATAATCGTTATCACCTATAGCTACCACAGTGCCATTATTCTTCAACCCCACTGTGTGGTACCCTCCTGCCGATACAGCAACTATATCTGTCCAATCTGATACATCACACTGACCTCTGTTATTTGAACCTACAGCAACAACAGTTCCGTCTGACTTCAAGCCAACTGTATGACCGTCTCCTGCTGCGACAGCAACTATATTTCTCCAATCCGATACATTACATTGTCCGCTGTTATTATCACCTACAGCAACAACCGTTCCGTCAGACTTCAGTCCTACTGTATTATGGTATCTTGCAGACAAGCTGATTATATCTCCCCAATCGTATACATTGCATTGACCGTAATCGTTATCCCCTACAGCAACGACCGTTCCATCAGACCTCAATCCTGCTGTATGATGATATCCCGCCGATACAGCAACTATATCCGTCCAATCTGATACATCGCATTGTCCATAATCATTATTGCCTACAGCAACAACAGTCCCGTCTGACTTAAGCCCTGCTGTATGATAATCCCCTGCCGACACCGCAGAGTTGTATGATAACTCACTCTCCGACTCTTCGCTGTTTATACTGCTGATAACAATTATAAGTATTATTACTCCGATAATAGCAGCTATCGATACTACAGCGGCAATTATTAGCGACAAGTTTTTCTTACCGGCTTTAACAGTCTCTCCAATAGAGCTTGTTATTGTTCCGCCCTGCCACAAGGGTGCCGTATCATAAGTATTCTGTGAATTATTTTCTATCCATTGTGGTATGCTTGAAACATCATCCTGCGCAAATACAGTTGTTCTCAGTATTTTTTCCGGCTCTGAAGCAAACTTTTGATTTACGCTGCTATCAGTCCATGTGCGTGACCGCACTGGACTATTTAACAACGCATAAACTTTAGTTAGTGCCGTCCGCGTCGTGCCCCATAGAGGGGCACTTTGGCTATTACAGTTTACGTCTATAGTTTTATTGTGAATTGGATTAAAGTTTATTTTAACCTATAATTCTTTCTGTTATCACGAGAGATATTGATTATAAAACCATTGGCAAGTTCTTTTATACGTCCACCGATAGCTTGATCAACTTCTATGATTTGAGTTAATAGCATTTCAGAGGAAATAATAGTAGGCAGATAATTGATATACCTATAGTTGATTATTTCAAAAGCTAAGTGAATATCACCGGATGTAGGAAGTTTACCTGATTGAGTTTTAAAAAGGTCATCAATGTATAAAAGAGAAGCTTTTTTTAATTCTCCTACACGTTTCGTGTAGTCGGGTGTATTTGCAATAGCTTTGATTTCGGTAGACTCGTCTCTCCAAAGGAAATACCTTGCCTGATATCCATGTAAGATTAACTGTCCGGCTATTGCAGTACATATATGTGTTTTTCCTGAACCTGACTGACCACCTATAAAAAAGAATGGACTATCTGCTGTCTTATGTATTTTACTGTCTATATAAGATATTGCAGTATTCTTTATAAGCCTTTGGTATTCCTCAGTTACTTTAAAGTTAACAAGTTGATATCTGTCAAACAGGCTTTCAATGCCTGATTTCTGCATTCTCCAATAAGTAGAACGCTTTTTTATACATGAACATTTCTTACAAAGAACTTCGTCTGTTACGTTGTCTCTGACGTAAACAACACCTTTATTTCTGCATATCTTACAATCATAACCTGTAAGAGAACCTACCATCTGATTCATAATCTCAACTTCATCAAGTCTTTTTTTATTCATCTCAGAGGTTAATTTCTTTAGGTCTGGTTTGTGTTTCAGAACATCCACAATATTTATCTTCTCCATGCTGTAAAGTCTCCTTTGTGTCAGTATTTTCACAAGAGAGCGTGTGCGCTCTCTTTTCTTTCTTTTCTTTATTTTCTTTATATAATGTATAGGGCGGACAATCCTGTCCGTTTTTATGTCCAGATTTGTCCTTGTTTTCGGACAGAGTTGTCCAAGCTTTGTTGGATAAATGTATAGTAATTTCACTATTGTTAAAAGAAATAAATCCGTTATCTGTCAATCTTTTCATAGAACGGCTTACGGACTTTTTTGACAATCCTAAAATCAATGCTATGTCAGCTACACCTATTTTAGCTTTATTTGAGTGGAAGCCTAATGTCTCTCTTATCAGTAACAGAATGACCCGGAAATCCGAGCCATTCATATTACTTAAAACCAAAGCTTCCAGAAGGTCATTATTAAATTTAGTAAAACTCTCCATCTGTCTCCCTTAGTCTATTAAATATTACTTCTTCTTTTTCAGCTTCTAACATCATGTCAAGATACCTGTAATATTCTTCATCCTCAAGATAATCCACTTTATCATAAATGTCACAGTTACCCCAAACAAGGTCATATGGAGAATCATAAGGACCCATCCGCATCACCTTCTGTTTCCAGACAAAACAGATTTACAAAGTGAGCCTGTCCTTTACCTGTTATCTTAGGAGTAAAGGTAAGGTGTACTTTTGAACCTGAACCGTTCACAACAACCTCTCTCACCATGAAATAACCGCTCATTATACCCTTTTCTGTTGGTATGTTCTTTTCGTATCCGTCCGCACTGTCTGCAATGTATCCTTCCTTTCTGAAATACTCAAACAATTTTTTTTGTCCATAGTCACAACCATTTTGTTTAAGTATAGACGCAAGTGTTGAAATGTTGATACACTCGTCACTTGTACTGACAGCATTGGTAAAGACCAAAGCTCTTTCTGACATTTTCTGTAAGTTCTCATGTTCGATTTTAAGACGTTCATACTTAGCTTTCAAAGTTATATATTCCTGTGAAACAGACACCGTTGTTGCAGGTATGTCCTCTTTTGGCTCTGGCGGCTCTATGAGCGTTTTTTCTTCATCAGGCATAAAACTACCCTCATCAGAAAAAACAGCTTCTATAAGCTCTGTAGGTGTATTGATGTCAGGTTCGTTTTTTGTTTCCTGTTCTTCCGCAAAAACAACTTCAGGCACATTTAAGTACATATGTCTCTTTCTGTTAAGAAAGTCCACAAGAACGTTCAGAGTTGAAACATTAAGGTATGTGTAGTTTTTTTGAATAACTTCGCAGGTTGTAAGGTCTTTCTCTCTGGCACGTAAAATATAAACATCAGCGTCAGATATTAAATTCCAATTTTTCAGATACCCTGCAAATTTAAGGTCTGAATAATTGGCATTATATTCGTACAAGTTCATAAGGTCTTTAAGCCTGTAGTAAGATTTGCCACCAAAACGATAGCACTTTAACTGTTCCATTTAAAAATTCTCCCTTTCTACTGCAAAAGCAGCTACATCATTAGTATTTTTGTTATTCTCATCTTTAAGCTCATTATAGTTTTTTTCGGCTCTTTGTTCACAGTACTCCACAAATAAAGCTATGTCTATTATTGAACCAAGAAAGTCTTTGTTAGTCAAAGGCAGTAAGACATCTTTTATGTAGTATCCGAAGCAATCCTTTACCTCGTCTACTTCTGACGGAAATATCATTTTTTCACCCCCTTGCTTATTATTTTTTTGTCCCCCCTTTCTGAATGTATTTTATCATCATATTAATAAAAATCTGTCTTATGATAGGACAAATTCAAAATTTTTTTTCGGGAGCGCAGGCTCTGCGCCGCAGGCTCTGCGCTTGGAATGTGAACACATGATTAAAAACTACTTATCATGAAAAAATAATTATGCGCTCCGAAAATCTTTATAATTTTGTTTTTATATTGGTTTTCTGAGCAAAACTATAGTGGAGGTGATCATCCATGAAACGCTCTGTCCGAGCGCTTACTCTGTTTCTTGCCCTTGTCCTTTCTGTTATGTTCTGTATAAACGGAACCGCTGCTTTCCTTACCCCTGATGAGCTTACTATGACTTCACACAGCAATACCCTGATAAAAAGCAGCTTCCCTCTGTCACTGCGCTATGACCATGACAGGCTTGCCCCTGCTTCTGCCACTGCTGCCCCAAGCTTTACAGACGATTCAGAAAAAGCTGAGCTTATGCTATTCGGTGTCTTTCCTGTAAAGGAAGTTGATGTAAAGCTTCAGCAAAGAAAAAATGTGCTCCTTGGCGGACAGCCCTTTGGAATAAGATTGTATACCAATGGTCTTGTAGTGTCCGAAACATCTCCCGTCACCACCGAACAGGGTATCGCAAACCCATCTCAACAGGCAGGAATACAAAGCGGCGATATCATACTGTCTGTGAATGGCAAACAGCTCAGAACCAATGAACAGCTGCTTGATATAGTGAGCGCTTCCAACGGCGCAAGCATAAGCATAACAGCCATCAGAAACGGTGAAAAATATACCACAACAATAACTCCTGTAAAAGATATAGATATCCAGGAATACAGAACCGGTCTGTATGTACGTGACAGCTGCGCAGGTATCGGTACTATGACATATATCGACCCTCAGAACAAAAGCTTTGCAGGGCTTGGTCACGGTATATGCGACACCGGCAGTGGTAGTATAATGCCGCTTCTCAGCGGTGATATCGTAAATGCAGATATAACATCTGTAAGAAAAAGTCTTTGCGGTTCTCCCGGAACTCTGAACGGCTGTTTCTCTGATAATGTATCGCTTGGAACCCTTAAACTCAACAGTGAACACGGTGTATATGGAACAATGAACTCACTGCCCCGTGATCCTGTGACTATACCTGTGGCTTACAAGCAGGAAGTAGTGAGCGGTCATGCACAGCTATACACCACTATTGACGGATGTGAACCGTGTTTTTACGATGTTCAGATAGAAAGCATAAGCTACAATAACCTCAATACGGAAAAAAATATGATAATCCGTGTAACAGATCCGGAGCTTCTCAGCAAAGCAGGAGGTATTGTACAAGGCATGAGCGGAAGTCCTATAGTACAGAATGATATGCTTGTGGGAGCGCTTACTCATGTTTTTGTAAATGAACCTGACTGCGGCTATGCTGTATTTGCAGAAAATATGATCTCTTACAGTGACGAGCTTTGATACTCAGATCATATCTGCCGAGCAGATATATCCGTCTTTGAAAGTGCCTCTTTATTATTATTCTCCTATAGCAAAGAAAATATCAGGATAACAATACGAGAGTTCGGGGATCGTGTATGTGAGAATAAATTTGCTAATTGTGGAAGTTTGAAAAATACAGAATGTGGATGTGCAAGACACTTTAACCATTTTACCATTTTTTGGTAATAGTTCCCTAAATTAAAATAGTCCCAAAATTTATATTGCCAAATTTTCCAATTTATGGTAATATAACATCATCACAAAAAACTAAACGGGGGAATAAAGATGAAAAACAGTTTTAAAGTCCTCATAGCCGAGGAAACAAGCGAATTCAGTGCCTGCACGGCAGAGATGTATGAAGAAAAGGGAATAGAAGCACAGTTTTGTGAAAAAGACGGAAGTAAAGTAATAGAGATGATAGAAAAGTTCAGACCCGATGTTGTGCTTATGGATATGTTTATGAGCAACCTTGACGGAGTTGGAGTTATGCGTTCCGTCAAAAATAACGGAGATCATACAAAGACGATCTTTGTGATAATCTCAAGCTTTGACAGTTCTATGCTCGAAAAGGAAGCTCTCTCTGCCGGCGCCGCTTACTATGTCATCAAGCCCTTCAGGGCAGCCGACCTGTTAGACAGGATATCAGAGCTTATTACCTGCTGTTCCGAAAACAGTGATAAAACCGGCGGTGAGATCTACAGCATAGACAGAGATCTTGAAATAACCATAACAGA
Organism: uncultured Clostridia bacterium; assembly: GCA_946186665.1. Lineage (GTDB taxonomy): Bacteria > Bacillota > Clostridia > Oscillospirales > Acutalibacteraceae > UBA1213. The sequence goes on from CAMHOE010000009.1 coordinate 23,798, forward strand.
CATCCTTCATCAGATCGGTGTTCCTGCACACATCAAGGGATATCATTATCTCCGTGACTCAATAATCATGTCTGTAAAGCGTCCCGAGATCATCAATGCCGTAACAAAGGAGCTTTATCCATCAGTCGCGCAAAAGCATGACACAACTCCCTCAAGGGTCGAACGCGCCATTCGCCACGCAATAGAAGTTGCATGGGACAGAGGTGATGTTGATGTGCTGAACTCCTATTTCGGCTATACCATTCACAACAGCAGAGGAAAGCCTACAAACAGTGAATTTATCGCCATGATCTCAGACAGACTGCGTTTGAGAAAAAGACTTTCCGCCTGATATTCTATATAGAATACAAAATATGATGAATACTGAAAACTCAAAACTGATAAACAAATAATGTCGGTATTTTTCATAGATGAAAGCAAAAACAGTAAGTACAATTTAACTCCAATTTTATTTCGATATATTACCAACCGCTGACCAACAATATTGATCCCTATCAGCATATGACCCCGAAAAACGGTGTGCCGCCCTCTACAGGACAGCACACCGTTTTTATGTATTCTTCCAAAAAAATCCACAATATAAAAAATGTCAATTGATATCATATACAGCACTTAGCTGCGTTTTTTATTTCAGTTTCCAAATTCCACTTTCCACATTCTGATAATTTATCTCCTGCGGTGCTTTGCCTTATGTTTATTGTTCAGCGGCGGCAGCCGGAAAAATGATGGAGTAAAGTCTCCTCTCAAGTGCAGTATCATGATAGTCACAACCGTAAGAAACATTCCTGCAACAGAAAATATGATCATTCCAATAAGCATAGGACTTTTGTCGTTCCTTTCGGCAAGGAAAACTGCGATCTCCGGCGTTTCGTTGTTGATGGTCGGAGTTGCGGTCATTGTACGCTGAGAAGTCTCAGAGTCCTCAACGACGATCTTGCTTTCCTGTTCTGATGAATCGTTCTGTCCGGTATTCTCTGATGACGGAGGCGTATAATCGCTGCTGTCGGCAGGTATGACCGTATCTATACCGTACATCCAACTTAACGGATCCCTGCGAAGCTCATATTGCGGCTCACTGCTCTCCTCATCAGAGAACTCTTCTATTATACTTTCCTCAGACTCCTCTTCAGGTTCGCTGCTCTCCTCTTCATATTCGCTGCTTTCCTCTATGGGGATAATTTCGCTAAGCTCTGAAAATGTCTCCTCCTGACTGCTTTCTTCCGGCAGATTAGAGGACTCTTCTTCCATACTGCTTTCTTCTATGCTGATCTCTTCTGCGCTGCTTTCATCAATACTGCTTTCTGTCTGGCTGCTCTCCGGCGCACTGCTTTCTTCTTCAGGAACAGATACAATGCTGATTTCTGTACTTGTATCCGACACCTCCGCCTGACTTTCAACAACGCTTTCATCATGAGTTTCTTCAGATGATACACTCTGCTCAATAACCGATGTCTCAGCCGGAGCGGAGCTTTCGTCAGCAAAAGCGGTAAGCGGCATCAACGCTGCGGCAGCTATCACAGCAGCAGACATTATTATATATTTAATATTCTTCATATTTTCACCGCCGTCAGAACGGTACTCAAATCAAAATGTATAAAGATAAATTCGGGAAGTGAAATCAAACTGAGAAACAAAAAATAAAACGCTGCCCACTTCTCACTTACCTCTAAAACAAACTATAGCGTTCCAAATTAATAATTGCAAAAATTGCGTATCAAAGTCAGCGAATTCAGGAAGGGGTTCGGGGGAACCCATTTTTTCGCCAGAAAATGGTTTTCCCTGAGAAACTCACCCAATGCGCTTATATAATTGAATCGCTATAAACATGAATTAAAAATTTTCTGACCGTTCTGTTTCTATACAATTATGGTCATTATAACACATATTTCCGGAATAATAAAGTATAATTTGTAAAATATTTCGCATTTATTAAATTTTTTATACATTTTGTATATATTGTCATATCTCTATCTAACGACAACTAAAGCAATACAGTAATTGATAATCTATCCTTCTGTATCATCCATTGCTTCCGAGAGGACATCTGTCAGTACCTTGCCTAAAAGATATCCGGAATATCTGACCTCCTCCAGAGTGTTCGACTCTGCGCCGATCTCTATAAGAAGTGAACCGGTGTTGACATTCATATTGTACATGAAATCCGAAAAGTTCAATGCTCTTACCATTTCAGGATACATCTGTGAGGCTTTATCCTGAAGTCTCAGCGCGAAACGAAGATTATATTCCCAGTCACGGAATTCTTCGCAGTCATCATAGTTGTATCCTGCCAGTATCATTATCTGTGCAGCCTGCTTTCCGTCTGCGGTAAATACGGGCTTTGACTTTTCTGTGTCACTGCCGATGCCATCCCTGTGTATATCCAGCACGACCTTTATCGTAGGGTATTCGTCAAGATATTCGCTGATAGTCTCCAGACTTCTGTCGTATGCTCCGCTGTAACTGGGATAGTCATGTAGAGTTGTGTCATGTATTGTTACTATGCCTGCGTTGTTCAGCTGCTTTGCTATCTCCTCGCCTACCGCGCAGACATTCTCCGACTCATCGGTGGTTCTGGGATAGAAGCTTTCATAAAAATATCCGGTATCATAAAGAAGGTAGCTCTCTGTTGTATGCGTGTGATATATCAGCACCTGAGGCTCATCCGTATCCTCAATGGAAAAGCCAAGCTCTCCTTCAAGCTCAGCTTTTATATCTATATCAGTGGATGCCGTGTTCTTTATCTGAATATTCTTATAGCTGGTATTGCCCTGTGTGGTGGTGAACTCATATACAGGATATTGCTCTTCACCCTCGTGCTGTCTGATGTATTCCTCTATCTCTTCTTCGTCCGGTTCAGAGGCTTCAAAATCGCCTGCCGCTATTTTTCCGCTGACACGGCTGCTCTCTTTGCTGCTCTCCGTTCTCTCATTGTTTTTTTCTTTATCATTATCAGTATCGGCATACTCCTCTGACTGTTCGCTTGTCTGTGACTCTTCTGATATCTCATCACTGTTATCAGCGCTCAGCATCAGTGTACGTCTGGAATTGTCGGCATTTGCAGCAGGCAAAGTCATCTCTGCCGCTATGATATCAAGTCCGGGGTCAATACCCGAACTCATTATCCTGACTGTAACGCAGGCAATTCCTGAACCTGTCAGCAAAACAGATAATGAAGCCATCAATAATTTGTTGAGCTTTCTTTTTCCGATCCCCATATTACTGCTCCTTCATACAAATCACACTGTTTTCGCTTTGAAAAAATGATACAGATAGTACATTATACAATGAACTTATTTTCACAAGCTCCATGTTATATCTTCTATCATTATTGTATGCAGGGAGCATTTGCCTTATGATACCAGAGAAGCAAGAGTGTCAAAATCATAGTTTCTTTGCAGCGCACAATTTATCGACATACCAACAAGCTTCGAGGCACGCTGTGTCAACATATCTATATCATCCGGTGTGACCATCATGCCGTCCTTTATGGAAAACTCCGGAATATTCTCTTCCATCTCACATAAATTATTTTTGCGCAGAAGCTCATAAGCCAGTGTTGCAGCGTCCACAACAGTTGGAACACCGACGGATATTACCGGTACACCAAGACTCTCACTATTAAGCTTCATACGGTGATTTCCTACACCTGAACCGGGCGAAATGCCTGTATTGCATATTTGTATCGTGGTTCCAAGACGCTGAGCTTCCCTTGCTGCCAGCGCATCTACTACTATCACCGCACACGGGCGCAGCTTTTCACATATTCCGGATATCATTTCCGCAGTTTCGATACCTGTCTGTCCGAGCACTCCCGGAGACAGCACCGCAACCGGACGCATACCGTCAAGTCCGGTACTTCTTGCAAGTTCTCCGGTTATGTGCCGTGTGGCAAGTATATGCTCCATGCTTTCCGGTCCTAAAGCATCCGGAGTTATTTCACGGTTTCCAAGTCCGGAAACAAGTATCAAGCCTTTTTCCGGCAAAAGTGAGCTTATTTCATTTGCCACTGCCTCTATATGCTCTCTCACATCTCTGAAGCTTTCCCTCAGATGCAGTCCCTCGACTGTGATATATCTGCCAACAGGCTTGTGCAGTCTTTCGGCTGCGCTGTCCGTTTTGATATCTATTTTTGTTATTCTGATATCCAAAAGTCTTTTTTCATCTACTTCGACACCACTGTCAATATCGTCATTGAGTTCATTTGCTTCAATAGCAAGGTCTGTTCTGGGCTGCATCAAAATTCTCCTTATCATCTGTACTTTACTGCGTATAATCCTGCACAATTATTATATGTATATTGTCACATCATATACAGGTGCGTGACCGCACTGGACAACTTAGAACGCATTTGCTTCTGATCGGGCAGTCCGCGTCGTGCTCCTCAGGGAGCACTTTGGCTATTGCTGAACACGTCTGTAGCTTTGCTCTTAAAAGCAGTAAGCGCGGACACATACCTACCCGTTCATTCAAAAGCTGTAGCGCGAATCGGGTGCGAAAGCCTTGCGCCGCGTTGCGCTCCTATGGGAGTGCTTTGGCTATTGCTGAACACGTCTGTAGCTTTGCTCTTAAAAGCAGTAAGCGCGGACACATACCTACCCGTTCATTCAAAAGCTGTAGCGCGAATCGGGTGCGAAAGCCTTGCGCCGCGTCGCGCTCCTATGGGAATGCTTTGGCTATAACAGTGCACGTCTATAGTTTTGTTGCAGAACATTGCACATTGGAATGGCTCTGCGCTGTATAAGGTTATATGCTTGCAAAATGCACTGCTCTTTGATATAATTTTTATAGAGAAGAAATGATTTTGGAATAGGATAAACAACAAAAGAAAATCACTTTTTTATGATAGTAATATACGAAAGAAGGATGATGAAATGAGAGAATCAAGAATTACAAAAGCTTTAGGTTCAAATGAAACTATTTTGTGGCGCGGCGGCCCTGATAAGAAATGCTTTATTCTGGAAAGTATCTTTAACTCTATGCTGCCTGTTGCCATTCTGTGGGGAGCAATTGATATGTTTGTTTTCTTCAGCGCAATGGAAAGCATGACGCCTGACCCGGAGGCAGATGTAGCTCCTGCTGATTATACAAATCTTGTGCCTATACTGATTTTTATTCTGATACATATGATGCCCGTCTGGATCTATCTTGGAGGTATAATCGGCTCCATACTGAAACACAAAAGCATAGAGTACGCCTTTACAAATGAAGCAATATACATCGTTGAAGGCAGTCTGACCGTAAATCTGCGAAGGCTGGCATTCAAGGATATAGAATATATCGACTATAAACGCGGAATATTTGACAGTATGCTTGGTGTTGGTGATATTGTTATTCATCGTTACTATAGTAATCAATACTATTATAATACCAGAAGAACAGGTAATAGATATAATCAGTTTATTTTCAAGGATATACATGATTACGAAGAAGTCTACAGAAGAATAACGAACCAGCTGCAAAACGTCAAAATGCCGGAGTCCTCTGACAATGGCAGAAATTGGTACTGACCGACTGCCACATTACAAATCAAACGAAAGGTGAAGCTATGAAATACTGCACAAAATGCAAGAAGATCTTTACAGATGATAAGAAAGAAAACTGTCCCGTCTGCTCCAGAGAAATGATAAGCGACCCCAGCCATCATTCACCGGTGAACATCGTTACGGCAAACGGCTTTGAGCTTGAACGCATAAAAGCTGCGCTGACAAATGCTGATATTCCTTTTTCCGTGCAGGAAGAAAAGGACGATGCCGGACTCCAGATACTCAACTCCGCTCCTCTTGAAAACAACTGTGTATTCGTACCTCTGAGCTTTTACACTCAGAGCCGTGATCTGCTGATAGGAATAGGCGCTCTGACAGAAGCAGAAGAAATAAGCGATGATGATGAAATGACGCTCTTAGAACAGCGTGAAAAGGAATTTGAGGTAATGTCTCCGCAGAAACGCTTCTGGGTAAAGCTTTTTTCAATTATCGGCTTTATCCTTATAATTGCTGCGACAGTTCTTGTCGCTGACTTTATCGGCAGGCTTATAAATCCGAACTTTCAATAGTCCGGCTCAAAGACCTAATTCCGGAACAGAACCACTATGATTTGTTTTCGATAAATCGAAAACGCACTGCCATTCCACATTCCACATTAATTATAAAGCCGGCATCAACAGAGTGTATGTCTCTGCCGATGCCGGTTTTCTTTAGCGTCTCTTTTACAGCAAACAGCAAGGTATTTCCTGTCTGCTTATATTTTAGCTGTTACAGCTTCTCAGGCTTTACAGAATGAAAGACAGTCTGTGCACTGTTCCATAGAAGGATTGCTCTCGTGTGTGCCTATCTGCACCTTGTCAAGTGAACAATAATCGCAGCTGGAGCAATGATACTTACACTTGTCCACTGTACACTGAATACATCTGTTTATCTTATCCATTAATATCTTCTCCTTTTTACCGCATCTGCGGCAATAATATTATTACCACAAGGAAAAGGTATTATACACAATGGTTTCAGTTCAGTATAAAAGAAGTTATATCCTCAGGACTCTCCACAAATTCTGCATTCGGACAATAATGCTCCATCTCTTCTCTTGTGCCGTATCCGTAAAGACATCCGATAAAGCCTACATTTGTAAGAGCAGCGCCCTCAGCATCAAATTTTGTATCGCCTACAAGCACCGCACTGCTGTTGTCCTCATTAAGATTTTTCAGCGCATATTCTATTACACCGGCTTTTGTGCGGCGTTCCGGTCCGGCAGTTGCGCCTCCGATAAAATCAAAATACCCGTCAAGCTTCAGCATCTTTATTATTCTCTCACCGAAGGGCTGATACTTTGTTGTTGCTACTGCGAGCTTCACTCCGCTTTTCTTAAGCTTCTCCAGTACGTCAAACATACCGTCATAAACACGGTTCTTGTATATGCCGCTTTCAAGAAAATTTCGTTTATAAATCTCTACGCCGTCCTCTGCTTCTTCATGTGAAAATCCGCATCTCACAAGGCTGTCATACATCGGAGGACCTATAAACGAAGCAAGAGTCTTTTCGTCCGGCAGCGGTCTGCCCGTCTCCTTGAACACCATCTTTACACAATCAAGTATTCCCTCGCCGGATTCGCTCAATGTTCCGTCAAGGTCAAATAACGCTACATCATACTTTTTCATTTTTCTTTCCTTTTCATTATATTATTCAATCAAGCGTTTTGTTTCATAGTAAGGGATATCCTGCCCTTTTCGGTGTCAACGCTAAGTATCCTTACATCCACAACGTCTCCTACTTTGAGAACATCTGAGGGGTGCTTAATCCTCTTTTCGCTTATCTGGGATATGTGAACCAGTCCGTCCTGATGTACTCCGATATCTATAAACGCGCCAAAGTCTATTACGTTCCTGACTGTACCTTTAAGCTCCATGCCCGGCTTCAGGTCCTTTATGTCCAGCACGTCCGTGCGAAGAAGCGGCGGCGGCAGCTCGTCTCTGGGGTCACGTCCCGGCTTTGTAAGCTCGTTTATTATGTCAAGAAGTGTGGGAACTCCGATACCGATTTTCTCTGCGGCGGCTTCAAGCCCTATCTGTTCTGCTTTTGCTTTAAGTCCCTCAAGACCGCCGTTTCTGATATCGCTCACCTCATATCCGCAAAGCTTCAGAAGCTCTTTTGCCGCTTTGTAGGATTCGGGATGAACCGCTGTGTTATCAAGAGGTTCCTTGCTCTCAGCTACTCTCAGAAAGCCTGCGCACTGCTCAAACGCCTTTGGTCCCAGCTTGGGTACCTTTTTAAGCTCCGCCCTTGATGTAAATGCTCCGTTTTCCTCTCTGTAAGAAACGATATTTTTCGATACCGCCGAGCTTACTCCCGATACCCTCGAAAGCAATGCAGGGGATGCGGTATTGAGGTCAGCGCCTACTGTGTTTACACAATCCTCTACAACTCCGTCAAGAGCTTCGCTGAGTCTTTTCTGGGGCATATCGTGCTGATACTGTCCCACGCCTATCGCCTTTGGTTCTATTTTCACAAGCTCCGCAAGAGGGTCCTGCAAACGTCTTGCTATGGAAACTGCGCTCCTTAAGGTAAGGTCAAGGTCAGGCATTTCGGCTGCTGCAAGCTTTGACGCTGAATATACCGAAGCTCCCGCTTCACTTACGACCATATACGAGACTTTGTTGTCTATCTCAGCAATACATTCCGCTGTAAACATCTCTGTTTCTTTAGAGGCGGTACCGTTTCCGATAGCGATTATCTCTGCTTTGTATTTTTTTATCATATTCTTTAGTGTGTGCTTTGAATTTTTCACCTGCGCTTCATTATGGGTAGGATAAATTACTGTTGTGTCAAGCACACGTCCTGTAGGGTCTACTACTGCTAACTTACAGCCCGTTCTGTAGCCGGGGTCAAGTCCTATTGCCGTATGTCCCTTTACAGGCGGCTGCATAAGAAGCTGACGAAGGTTTGCAGCAAAAAGTTTTATTGCCTGTTCATCGGCTGCTTCTGTCAGCTCCGAACGTATCTCACGCTCCACCGACGGGAATATCAGCCTTGTATAGGCATCGTCACAGGCAGCCTTTACAAGCTCCGAGCAGCTGTTCTGAGAGGTGATGAGAAGTCTGTATATTATTGTCAGACACTTCTGCGCATCTATATCCACACTGACCTTCAGAAAGCCCTCACGTTCTCCTCTGTCTATCGCTAAAAGTCTGTGAGAGGGTATATTCCTGACAGGCTCTGTATAGTCGTAGTATGGTGTATACACACTGCTCTTATCGGGGTCGTCAGCCTTTGCGCGCAGACTTGCATTAAGACGTATAATGTTTTTAAGCCGCTTTCTTATCTCCGCATTGTCCGACACATTCTCTGCGATAATATCCATTGCGCCCTGTATAGCAGACTCTGTATCTTCAACGCCCTTTTCCTCACTTATATATTTCTGAGCTTCCTGTGCAGGGTCTGTATTTCCCTGAGCGAATATTACATCTGCAAGTCCTTCCAGTCCCTTTTCCTTTGCGACAGAAGCCCTTGTTTTTCTCTTGGGCTTATATGGACGGTAGATATCCTCTATCTCGGACAGAAGCTTTGCGCTTTGCAGTGCATTGTTTATCTCATCCGACATCTTGTCCATGCCGTCAATAAGGGCGTAGACCTCTTCACGTCTTTTGTCTAAGTTTCTGAGATATTCCAGTCTTTCACTTATCTCTCTGATCGTCTGATCGTCAAGAGTTCCGTGCATTTCCTTTCTGTATCGCGCGATAAAGGGTATAGTATTGCCCTCGTCCAGAAGGTTGATGATATTCTGCGCATACTCCTCCTTTATCTTGAACTCCTCAGAAAGTATTTTTGAATGTTCCATATTGTTATTGACCACCTGTTAAAAAATTATTTATGCTTACATACTGAGAGCCTGACGCTGAAATTTATGGCTCTAACTTTTTGTAAAGAAATCCATCACGCCGCCTGCAAGGTAGCAAAGCGCAAATATTACAGGCTGATGCACAAGATATATGAGCAGCGAATGTCTGCCCATAAAAGCAAAAAGCGGTATCCTCTTCTTGAACATGAAGCGGGGGAACTTTTTCTTCACTGCTATCCTGCCCAGATATGTTCCTGCGATAAAAAGGAATATCCAAGGTATTATAGGGAAATAGTCACTTGAAGCGAACGTCTTGTCCGGCAGACCGAAAGCAAAAAGGAATTTTGTAGTATACCATTCCTCCGGAAGCTTTATCGTAAACAAATACGGTATACCCACAGACCCTCTCGCAATATTGTAAGTAAAGAAGAACAAAACCGTATTTAAGAGCATACCTATCCATGAGGGTATGAGCTTCAGATATTTGTTTATCAGACCATATACAAGCATACCGACTGCAAGCATATGAAGTATTCCAAAGGATATAAGGTAGCCGTCGCCCGATATCTCATCCATGATATATGTAACAAGAGTCACACCGAGAGCTATAATTCCCAGCTTGACCCCTCGTTCAAGGTTAGAATGACTCAGATTGCAGGCAAGTCCCGACATTGCTATAAACAGACCTGCAAAATACGGCTCAGCCGGCATAAAAAACATCAGCAGATCCATACCCCATTTGGCATTGAAAAACACCCCTATGGAATAGAACGCATGAAAGAATATCATACAGAATATTGCAAAGCCTCTCACTTCATCAAGGGTATGTATTCTCGGACGTTCTTTGACAGCATTTTCAGGTTTTTCTTCGGCTTCTGATTTTTCTTCTGTTTTTTCTGCTGCTTCTTCCTCAGCCATTTTATATCACTCCCTGTCAAAAATTCTGATATCTATATCAAAATCTGATTATTTATGTTATAATGACACTACAGTAAATTATATCAGCAAAAAGGTATATAATCAAGCTGAAAAGTGAGGTATTTACAAAAATGGAAAATTTAACGATAGGAACCGAAAACACAGTTCACTCTACAGTAACAAATGAAAACACCGCTCAGACTATCGGCAGCGGTTCACTTCCTGTACTGGCAACACCTGCTGTTGCCGCTCTTATGGAAAAAGCAGCCTGCGAGCTTCTGGCACCATATCTTGACGATGGTATCACCACTGTAGGAACAAAGATATCCATAGAACATATTTCCGCAAGTCCCATCGGAGCTGAAGTCAGAGCTTCTGCGGTTTTGACAGAGGCAGACGGCAGAAGATTTGCCTTTGAAATATCCGCCTATGACAACTCCGGACTCATAGCCAAAGGCACCCACGAACGCTTCTCCGTCAAGTCAGAGAGCTTCCTTAAAAAAGCCGCAGCAAAGCTGGATCAAGTTTTTTGAACCGGGCGGTGCGTGACCGGTGCGTGACCGCACTGGACAACTTAAAACGCATTTGCTTCTGATCGGGCAGTCCGCGTCGTGCTCCTCAGGGAGCACTTTGGCTATTGCTGAACACGTCTGTAGCTTTGCTTTTAAAAGCCGTAAGCGCGGACACATACCTACCCGTTCATTCAAAAGCTGCGTGCGAATCGGCACCGGCAGCTTGCCGGCGGTGCGTGACCGCACTGGACAACTTAGAACGCATTTGCTTCTGTTCGAGCAGTCCGCGTCGTGCTCCTCAGGGAGCACTTTGGCTATTTCAGTGCACGTCTACAGCTTTTGGCGCAGAACTCGAAAAAATGGACCTTCCCCATACCCCTTTCCTAAAACCGCTGAATATTTCCCCTTCCTGAACAAACTACTCATATTTCGTTTTCGCCTAAGCGAAAACGTACCACAATTATTCACTATTCACTATTCATTATTCACTATTCACTAATTAAAAAAGGGTTCCTCTCAGGAAAGCAAGTTTCTGAGAGGAACCTGTATTTTTTATAATAATTTTTTATTCATTGATAAGGTGTTTTTTGCGGTTTCTGTAGCCAGCGTAAAGTGCGCCGGCTGCAATAAGCAGCGCACCGGCAGATATTCCTGCAAAAAGTGCGATAGTCTTATCCTGATGATTTTCCTGTACTTCAGAGGCGGATACATAGCTGCAAATAACATATATGGGTGCTTCCGTATATTTTCCTGTGGTATTGGAGGTTGAGCCGCTCAGCTCGAGACCGTCAAACTCCATATCATCCACAGCGTAAGAGCTTCCCAGCTTTCCTGTCATGATATCTGTCTTAAGCACCTTGCCGTCAGGGTCAATGCAGACAACATTGACCTTTCCGCTGTAGGTCACATCGCTGTCCTTTATCCAGACCTCACCCTTGACTTTAAAGCCCTTGCTGCCAAGACCCTCGTCCTGCTTGCCGTTTGTATCGGTGAATACCGCATATATGCCGTCATAGTTGCCTATATCTTTTACGGTCAGACTGTACCAGCCTTTTCCAAGCTCACTGTCGGCTTTCATTGCCTTGCCTTTTTTGTCTGTATAATCCTTTGTCTCTTCATCATACAAACCGTATACATATGCGCCGACCTTGTCCCAGCCTTCCGCGTTATAGTAGTGCAGAATAAGGTCCTCAGCTTCTCTCTTCTTGTAGTGATAATCTATGCTGATGTTGTCCTTTCCTGCGGTACCTACGGCATTTGAGGGGAACCTTGAAAGGTCAAGCTCCATGCCGTCAAGCTCACGGACGGGAGCTGTATACTGCTCGCCCTCTCTCACTTTCTGGGTAACACTCTCTGCGGCAGCTTCTTCTCCGCCGCCTAAAAGCTCGTCCACATCCTTGAGATAGTTCACAGTAAGCTCTATTACTTTGCCTTCAAATTTTTTGTAGAAATAGGTTACGGTGCGTACATCCTTTGTGAAGTTGCCGCTCTTATCTCCCTCTACACTGTCAAGCTCATATTCAAGCTTAATCGACTCATCCTCTTCAGTTGAATAGGACGAACCTGCGCTGCCCTTATAGCTTCTTGCGCTGATAGTCTCTCCGGAGTCCTTGTCCTTATACTCTACCCTTACCGTACACTGATCTGATACAAGCGCCTGCTTATCAAAGCTTTCCTTATCGGCAAGCACCATTGCGCTCCTTGCAGGTATTGTCACGGTATTGCCTTCAATTACAGATATCTCTCTCAGACCTGCTTCTGTCTTATCTGCCACTACAGACCACTTTTCCGGAAGCTTTGCGCCGTCTGCCCCTTTCAGGGTAACTGTCTTTTCGGTATCGCAGGAGTTGAAGAGCACTGCCACCTGCGACCATTCTTTATCACTTGTCAGGGTATTCCTGAGAGTATATGCCGAAACACCGTCATCAGTATCGGCAAAGGTTACAAGCTCTGCGGATGTTTTCGTGGGATCCCTGAACGGCTTGAAGTTTTTGCGTATCTCAATAAGACCAGAATAGTAGGAAACAAGGTCTGCATACTCCGACACCTGAGTCCAGTTCAGCTGATTGAGCTTTGCTGATGATGCGTGGCTGTTTTCATCCCCCTGCTTTGTCCTTGCAAACTCCTCACCTGCCTGCATGAAGTTTATTCCCTGAGAGGTCAGTGTAAGCGCCGCCGCAAGCTTGTTCATATCGACAAGCATTTCATCCCTCTGAGTATAGCTTTCATCGTTCTTTACAGAAAGCACCAGCTTATCATAAAGGGTAAAGTTATCGTGCGCAGATATGTAGGATATGGTCTGTGACGGCTGATTTGACCAGACATTGTTAAGGCAGTTGGCTGTTATGCCCGCCTGTAGATTAGCCTTGCTGCTGCCGCTCTGCACAAAGCCCTTTTCTCTGGCGTTGAAAACATGACCCTTTACTGCGTCACGGAACTCATCATTGAACGCGCCTATCCTGCTGTCCAGAAGCTTTATATTGCTCTTTATAGCTGTAGTCTCCTTTGTGGAAAGCTCTCCGCCCGTCCATGGCTCGCCGTACATTATTATCTTGCTTCCGTCCTTGATGTTTGTATCAAGAGACTTGCGTATCTCGTTCATTGTTGTAACGTCATGCACACCCATAAGGTCAAAGCGGAAACCGTCAATATGATACTCCTTTGTCCAGTAAAGGATGGAGTCTATCATGTATTTCCTGTACATCAGGTGTTCGCTGGCTGTCTCGTTTCCGCAGCCGGAACCATCACTGAAGCTGCCGTCAGACTTCATACGGTAATAATAGCCCGGAACCGTCATCTCGAACCAGCTGCCCTCTCCCGTAAAGGTGTGGTTATAAACAACATCCATGATAACGCCTATACCTGCATTATGCAGAGCCATTATCATTTGCTTGAACTCGGTTATTCTTGTATTGCCGTTAAACGGGTCAGTCGAGTAAGAGCCCTCAGGCACATTATAGTTTTTGGGATCATAGCCCCAGTTGAACTGGTCAGAGTCCGTATCCGCTTCATCCACCGTTGCATAATCGAACACCGGAAGAAGCTGTACATGGGTGACTCCAAGCTTTTTCAGATAATCTATACAGGTGGAATAATTACCCTCATCATTCAGCGTAGTGCCGTTTTCTGTAAAGGCAAGATACTTTCCACGGTATTTCATGGACACGCCTGATACCTCGCTGTTTGAAAAATCCTTTATATGCACTTCCCAGACAACAGCGTCCGTAGGGTCATTATAAAGTACGTGTTCATCCTTATCCCAGCCCTCAGGGTCAGTAGAGTCAAGATCCACGACCATACTTCTGTTGCCGTTAACACCTGCCGCCTTTGCGTATATATCGGCAGTTTCTCTTGTAACTCCGTCCACCGTAATGAGGTATGTGTAATACATATTTTTTCTGTCGCCGTCAAGCTTGATGCTCCATACGCCGTTTTTGCCCTTTACCATTGATGCTGTGGATATATCCTGTGCTCCCTCTTCTTCGGGACTGCCGGTCGCATAAAGCTTCACCGCAACTCTTGAAGCGGTGGGTGCCCATACCTTGAATGTGGTTGCTTCTTTTGTATATGTTGCTCCAAGGTCGCTTCCGCTGTACGCCTGTGCATCAAGCTCATGAGCGTAGGACGTTGTTGTTTCAGCGGTTGGATTTTCTGTGTCAACTACTGCATTCGCCATTAAATTACCTCCTGTTAAAAATGTTACTGCCATAATAAAACTGAAAAATTTCTTTAATCTCAGCAACTTCATCCCCCCGTTACTGACAAAATAATATTCTGTTCTGAATATATTTCCTTTTTATTCTATCATATTTTATAAATGAAATTCAATAGTTTTACGAATTATATTGAATATTCTTTGATTTTTTTTGACGCTTTTGTACAAAGAATTCCACTCATATATTTTCAGGTACAATTATTTTTTTCTGTTCTTCTTTCCGGCTTTGGTTTTGCTGACGAAATTTTTGAAATTTAAAGAACCGCCGGAGGAATCGCTGTCAGCGTCATCGCTTTTTTCAGGCGCTGTACCTGCGGACGCAGGAGCACTACCGCTCTCAGGATGATTATGCGCGGCTTTGGACATGACCTTTTTAGCAGTTTTATCCAGTTCCTTCTGTAGAAGCTGAAGCTCGTCGTTATCAGACATACTTTCGTATTGTACCTCGTATTTCTCAGGCGGGATATCCCTCTGGTCTATCCTCTTGTAGATAAACTGTCTTATAAGAGTGTAGATAACAAATGTTACCGGACCGCTGACAAGAAGTCCAATGACCCCGAACACGTTACTGAATATGATGATCGCTGAAACAAATATAAGCGGAGGAAGTCCAACCTTAGCGCCGACCACCTTCGGATAGATAAAGTTACCCTCTATCTGCTGGAGGCATATCATGAAAATGAAGAACCACAGTGCCTGGAAGGGGTCTACCGTAAGGAGTATGAAAGCCACTATAGCCGAGCCGATATATATACCGAACATAGGCACCCATGAAAGCACAGCGATAACAACACCGCCCAGAGCCGCATAGGAAAATCCGAATATAGTCATTCCCAAAGCTGTAAGAGAACCGACTATAAGACATTCTATCATCTGACCCGTTATGCTGTTGTAGAAGGACCTGTTTGTCAGGTGGCCGACATTAACTATAAAGTCAGATACCTTTTCAGGCAGAATTGAATACAGAAGCTTCTTTACATCTGATGATATCTTTTCCTTATTCATAAGAACGTATATAGAAAGCACACAACCCAAGAATACGCTTATAAGCACGCTCACAATGGAGCTTATAAGTGTAAAGACAGATGTAACAAGAGAAGTACTGTTATTTGTCAGGAAGCCCACAAGGGTATTGGTTATGGATTTCCAGTCTATGGAAAGTCCCTCTATGAACTGACCGAGATACTCGTTGTCCTCGCTTATCGCCGTCACCCATTTTTGCAGGTTTTCAAGCGTACCCGGTATAGACTCCGAAAGTGACGACAGGCTCTTTGCGATCTCAGGTATAATGATAAGCAGGAACACTGCGATTATAATTATAAAGATCATAAACGAAAGTATTATTGCCACAGGGCGTCTTGCTTTATCCTCAAGCTTAGTGGCAGGCTTGCCGTTCTTATGCCGGAACAAATGTCTTTCTATAGCTTTCAGAGGAACATTCAAAAAGAATATCATACAGCCTGCAATGATAAACGGAGTCAGAACAGACATCAGCCAGTTCAGGAACGCAAATATCAGGTTAAGGTGATTTAACGCCAAATAAAAAACGATTATACAAGCAGCCAACAGGAATATCCTGAGCATATTTTTTCTGTCCATATTCATATTATCACACTGCTTTCTGTTGTTACATAACGACATAGTTTAAAGAAATTATAATACATTTATTATTCAGAGTCAACAATTAATACAGAAATCATTATTAAGTTTTAAGTTTTCAATATTCATTAAATATAAATTCGCATCTGTACCTGAAATAGCTTCCGATACAGATGCGCTATATAAACGATATTCAAAGCTTTTTTACAAACAAGGCTCTTATGGCATTCAGTACGGCGATCACCATTACGCCCACATCGGCGAAAATCGCAAGCCACATATTGGCTATACCCAAAGCGCCCAGTATCAGACATATAAGCTTCACACCTATTGAGAACCAGATATTCTCGTTTACTATTCTCAGACACTTGCGTGATATCCTTATAGCTTTGGATATTTTCAGCGGATCGTCGTCCATCAGTACGATATCCGCAGCTTCTATCGCCGCATCCGAACCCATAGCACCCATTGCGATACCTATGTCCGCTCTTGTAAGCACCGGAGCGTCATTTATACCGTCACCCACAAAGGCTACAGCTTCTCCCGAAGCTTTGCTCTCTATAAGCTCTTCAACTTTTCTTACCTTATCCTCAGGCAAAAGCTCACTGTATACTTCATCTATCCCAAGCGCCTCAGATACGGCATCAGCAACCGCGGAAGAGTCTCCCGTGAGCATTATGGTATTCCTTATTCCGGAGCTGTGCAGAGTCTTTATTGCCTGAGCAGAGGTCGGCTTCACAACATCGGATATTTCAATGTGTCCCAGATATTCCCCGACTTTTGCAATGTGTATCACCGTTCCGGTATGCTTATGTGAACATTCCTGCACATTTGCACCGGCAGCCTTCATGAGCTTCAGGTTGCCCACAAATACATCTTCCCAGTTCACCTTTGCACGTACTCCCTGTCCGGCTATCTCCTGAATATCCTCTATGCTGCATTCATCGGCTTCTTCCGGATAGGCAGCCCTCAGAGAAGCCGCTATAGGATGAGTTGAATACCGCTCAACGTGAGCCGCAAGGTGAAGTAAGTTTTTTTCGTTTACTTCCTCAGGATGTACTGCTGTGACCTCAAACACACCCTTTGTCAGAGTTCCCGTTTTATCGAATACTACAGTCCTTGTCTTTGACAAAGCTTCAAGATAATTTGAACCCTTTACCAGCACACCCTCACGGCTTGCTCCGCCGATACCTGCAAAGAAGCTCAGAGGTATGCTTATCACCAGAGCGCATGGACAGCTTATTACAAGAAACGTCAGCGCCCTGTATATCCATGTTCCCCACTGTGCATCCATATTAAGAAGCATTGACACAAGCGGCGGTATCACACCCAGTGCAAGCGCACTGAAAACGACTGCGGGTGTATATACCCTTGCAAATTTAGATATAAAATTCTCGGACTTTGATTTCTGAGAGCTTGCGTTCTCCACAAGCTCCAGTATCCTGGAAACAGTAGAGTCCTCAAATTCCCTTATGGTGCGGAGTCTCAGCAGACCGTTGATATTTATACAGCCGCTTATAACTTCGTCGCCCTCGCTGACATTTCTCGGACGGCTCTCTCCTGTAAGCGCGCTGGTATTCAGCGAAGACTGTCCCTCAATGACAATACCGTCTATCGGCACTCTCTCACCGGGCTTTACAACTATTATACTGCCGGTCTCCACCTCGTCGGGGTCTGTCTCTTCAATGCCGTTTTCAGTTTCCACATTGGCATGGTCCGGACGTATATCCATAAGCTCACTTATATTTCTGCGGCTCTTGCCCACAGCATAGCTCTGGAACCACTCGCCTATCTGATAGAAAAGCATTACCGCAATAGCTTCAATGTAGTCTCCGTCCTCAATTATAGCCACCGCCAATGCGCCTAAGGTAGCCACAGCCATCAGGAAACATTCATCAAAGGGCTGCAAATTCTTTACACCCTTAGCCGCCTTGATAAGTATATCATAACCTACAACAAGGTACGGTATCAGAAAAAGCAGCAGTCTGTATATTCCGCTGACAGGCACAAAAAGAAAGGCTATCATCAGCACAGAAGCTATGATTATCCGCACAAGGTTTTTCTTCTGCTTTTTATTCATGCAGCATCCCTCCGGACTATCCTGTTGTTATCGTGCTTACTTAAAAAATATCTCACAATCGGACTCTGCCTTTTTACAGTTTTTAAGTACCTCCTGCATGACCGTCTGAGGGTCTGCACCTTCCTCAAAAACGACAGTCATTTTAAGTGTCATGAAGTTGACGGTTGCGTCCTTTACGCCCTCTGTTTTCTTTGCAGCGACCTCCATCTTATTTGCGCAGTTAGCGCAGTCCACGTCAATCTTATAAGTCTTTTTCATGGTAATATCCCCTTTCAGAATTATATGCTCAGTTTCAGTTTGAGAATAACAATTAAAAGTTTGTTTAATCGTTAAATGTATTATACTCCTATTCCTTTAGTATGTCAATAGAATGTCAACAAAAAACAAAGTGGTAAGTATTTACAAAATATCATAAATACTTACCAAAAAAATGCTTACGGTTTTATAATTCATTTTTGCTTTAGCAAAAATGAACCGCCATTATTAATTTTTAAGTCTTAAGTTTTCAGTATTCATTAATTTATATCCTGAGTCCTTTTGGGTATTTGTTTTTTAGGCGGTGGTCGGAGCATTTGCCGAAGCCCATTACAATACCGGAGTAAAGAACTGCTGTATAGCCGTTTTCCGTTTCACAGTCTGTCTCCATGCCATGAAGAAAATCATACACCCTGCTGTCGGCATCACAAAGGTCAAGCACTCGCCGGAAGGAGTCGGGCGGAGATGACATAAAGAGGGAATGTGCCGGCTCAAAGCGGTTTTTCCTGAACTCACCTGCAAGCACCCCTGCACGTATCACATTGAGTCCCCCAAGCTCCGGTATTTCTTCGGGCATGATATAAAGCTTGTCTCCGGCAATTTCATACCTGCCCTCCGGTATATCTTTAAAAATATCTGAAAGCTCCTTTTTTGCAATAGTCATTCTGCTGTCCTTTACGCTCTGAGCCTTGCCGCTGATAAAAAAGCTGCCGCGCAAGGCTTCTCCTCTGCGTCTGAGCTTTGCAGCGAAATGACCCTCTCCGCCCTCTATAGGCGTTATGCGCACAGCACAGGGAAGCTGAGTTTTTCTTCCGAACGGCTCACTTATATCGCACATCTCAAATTCTGGATGCTCCGACAGGAACCTTGAAACTACTCCCTCGTTTTCCTCGTAAGAGAACGTACAGGTCGAATACACAAGTATTCCGCCGTCCCTTACAGCCATTGCCGCTGAGTTCAGTATCGACAGCTGACGTTCAGCACATGAAAGAACGTGTTCCCGGCTCCATTCTCCCACAGCTTCGGGATTTTTGCGGAACATACCTTCTCCCGAACACGGAGCATCCACCAGAACCTTATCAAAGGCTCCCTCAAGCCTTTTGCAAAGCACATCAGGATAGCAGGATGATACTACGCCGTTAGGTATGCCCATACGTTCAAAGTTGGACAAAAGTATCTGAGCGCGGTTCTTCACGACCTCGTTTGACCACAGCAGACCTGTTCTGTTCAGACACGATGCGATCTGGGCAGATTTTCCGCCGGGAGCTGCACACAAGTCAAGCACCCTGTCTCCCTCCTGAACATCAAGCAGTGATACAGCGGATGACGCTGACGGCTCCTGCACGTAAAATGCACCTGCATGATGAAGCGGCAGCTTGCCGATACCGCTTTCATCGGTATTGATATAGTATCCGTCACGATAGAAAGGGCTTTTGCTTACCTGAAATGGCAGCATATGTATAAGCTCCTGCGGCTCCGCTTTCAGGCGGTTAACGGATATTCCCCTGTAAGCGTCCTTATTAATAGACTCTTCATACAGCGGATAGTCGCTTTTCAGTATTTCTTTCATTTCCGAAACAAAGGCTTCCGGCAGTATTGTCATATCATCATCACCCGTTTTTGTAAAAAATCACCGTTTTATGAATAATACCCCTGAGTTATGTAAATAATAGCAATGAAAGGTGGTGTCACAAATGAGCACTGATACAAAAAAGAGAAACCGCCAGTCCGGCGAAAACAGCGAGCAGGAAGCGTCAAACAGCTCTGAGCACTTTGACAAGAACCGTCACGCATTCCAGCCACACTACAACGACTGAACTGAACACTTTCTATTCCCGTTTAATGGCGGGTGACCCCACAGGACAGCTTAGAACGCATCAACTTCCAATAGAGCCGTCCGCGTCGTGCTCCTATGGGAGCACTTTGGCTGGTGCTGTACACGTCTTTAGTTAATGTGGAATGTGGAATGTGGAAAGTGGAATTATTTGTACTGTTTCGGCTTTTGACTGGTATTCAACTTCCGTGTGGAAACCCCTCCGGCACTTCGTGCCACCTCCCCTTTCAGGGGAGGCTTTTGGGGTTGAGCTTTGAGCTTTGGGCTTTGAGCTTTGAGCTTTGAGCTTTGGGCTTTGAGCTTTGAGCTTTGGGCTTTGGACTGACCACTAACCACTAACCACTGACCACTACTACAGTCTGAACGAAAATGGGAGCAGACTGCTCAGGTCATGGCACTGATATTCAGTTACACTCTTTGCCGCTATCACCTTAAAATCGTCATTACAATGCTCAGACAGAACTTGTCTGCATATTCCACAGGGATAACAGAATTGTTTCAGACTTTCAGCTCCTGCGCTCTCTTCTCCGCCTGCTATCACTATCGCCTTAAAGCGGTGTTCTCCCTCAGAAACAGCTTTACATATCGCCGCCTGCTCTGCGCATATTCCGGCAGGATAGGATGAATTTTCTACATTCACCCCTGTATATACTCTGCCGCTCTCACCTAAAAGTGCCGCTCCGACTCTGAAGCCGGAATACGGTGCATAACTGTTTTCACGGGCTTTCAGTGCGCTGTCTATCAGACGTTCTATAGTCTCACTGTTCATTTCATCACCCGATCATTCACTGACAACTATCGTTCCCTGAGGAGTATCCTTTATTGTGATGCCCCTTGCTTTCAGCTCATCACGAAGTCTGTCGGCCTCTGCCCAGTTCTTTTCCTTACGTGCCTGTGTGCGCTGGTCTATGAGACTCTGTATCTCGTCATCTATAGTGTTTTTCTTTTCTGTATACAGCAGTCCCAGAACATCCGCAAGCTCCTTATACAGAGAAAGGGCAAATTCACAAAGCTCTTTTGACGGCTTTGTCTGCGCGTTTACATTGGAGTTGATATCCCTTGCAAGCTCAAAAAGCGCAGATATCGCATCAGCTGTATTGAAGTCATCATCCATAGCTGTGATAAAGTCTTCTCTGTGGCTCAGCAAAAGCTCCTTGATCTTGTCCTCGCCGTCCTTCAGTGTACCCTCAGAGTTTTCTGCAAGGAAGCTCAGATCCTCACGGCAGTTATACAATCTTTCAAGTGCCGACTTGCACTGCTCTATGATCTCTACAGAATAATTGATAGGACTGCGGTAATGTGAAGAAAGCATAAGATAGCGTATAGGCTCATAGCCATAGGTCTGCGCAACATCTCTGACAGTAAAGAAGTTGTTCAGGGATTTGGACATCTTGCGGTTATCCACGTTGATGTATCCGTTGTGCATCCAGTATCTTGCAAACTCAACTCCGTTGCAGCACTCACTCTGCGCTACTTCGTTCTCGTGGTGAGGGAAGATAAGATCCTGACCGCCGCAGTGTATATCTATGGTATCTCCAAGATAACGCTTAGCCATAGCGGAACACTCTATGTGCCATCCCGGTCTGCCCTTGCCCCAGGGAGAATCCCATGAAGGCTCACCGGGCTTTGCACCTTTCCACAAAGCAAAATCCATAGGATCCTCTTTGGTATCGCCTATGCTTATTCTTGCGCCTGCTTCAAGCTCTTCAAGCGGTTGATGTGAAAGCTTGCCATAGTCCTTGAAGCGATTTGTACGGAAATACACATCTCCGTATTCTGTATGGTAAGCATAACCATTGTCCTCCAGTGACTTTACCATAGCGATTATCTGAGAGATATTTTCAGTAGCTCTGGGGTGAACGGTCGCTTCTCTTACATTAAGACCGGAAGCGTCCTTTTTGTATTCTGCTATATATTTTTCAGACACAGTAATGTAATCGCTGTCCTCTTCGTTGGCACGCTTTATGATCTTGTCGTCTATATCCGTAAAGTTCTGCACGAACCTTACTTTATATCCCCTGTATTCAAGGTATCTGCGGAATGTATCGAACACGCATATAGGACGCGCGTTTCCTATATGGATATAGTTATATACAGTAGGTCCGCAGGCATAGATCTTTACCTCGCCCTCGTCTATGGTTTTCAGTTCTTCCTTTTTTCTTGTCATTGTGTTATAGATCTTCATAGCTCATCCCTCTTTTGTGTTTTTGTTTTTTTCTATGATCTCTTTCAGCTTTTCAATTTCCAGCTCCAGCTGACATATCTTCTGGGCGACAGGGTCGGTAATGTGTATCTGGTCAAGCTCACTGCAAGCCGTTTTTACGCCGTTCACACGAACCACCCTTGCCGGAACGCCCACAGCCGTAGCATTTTCAGGCACCTCTGTCAGCACCACAGCACCTGCCGCGATACGGGCGTTATCCCCTACTTTAAAGGGACCCAGAACCTTTGCTCCCGAACCGACAAGTACATTGTTCCCAAGAGTCGGGTGACGCTTCCCGTGATCCTTGCCTGTTCCGCCAAGTGTCACATTCTGATAGATGGTGCAGTTATCACCGATCTCGGCAGTCTCTCCTATAACAACACCCATACCATGATCTATAAAAAGCCCCTTGCCGATCTTCGCACCGGGATGTATCTCAATTCCGGTCTTATGCCTTGCGCGCTGAGAGATATACCTTGCAATAAACTTCATATTGTGGCAGTAGAACCAGTGCGCCTTTCTGTACGCTCTTACAGCCTTATAACCGGAATACAGCCATTTGACCTCAAGTCTGCTCCTTGCCGCCGGATCTCTTTCCATTATAGAATCTATTTCCTCTTTTGTCCTCTTCAGCATATTCTCACCTCTCAATATCCATATCCGTAAAGTCCTGTTAGTAAAAACAGCTTCACAAAAAAACACCCCAATGCGCCTGAAACAGCACAAAAGGGGTGCAGAAAACACTGCACGGTTCCACCCGTATCCAACAGGCAAAGCACTGCCTGTCCTCATTATCCGGTAACGGCGGAGTCCGTATCGGGATTTCCCCCGATAAGCTCAGAAGTGCATTTCGCGAAACGCTGCTTGTTGCCCTCTCAGCATACAGGCAATTCTCTGTACAAGCACCTTTTCCGCTACTTCTCTTCATCACAGCTTTTACTATATACTTACATTATACACTATGTCTATAAAAAATGCTACACGCAGAGCCTGCGCTCCGGAAATCATTTTTACCGGGGCAGACACACGGGGAAAACCCTTTTCCAGCGGGTGCGTGACCGGTGCGTGACCGCACTGGACAACTTAACAACGCATCAACTTATAACAGAACCGTCCGCGTCGTGCTCCTCAGGGAGCACTTTGGCTATTGCTGAACACGTCTGTAGCTTTGCTCTTAAAAGCAGTAAGCGCGGACACATACCTACCCGTTCATTCAAAAGCTGCGCCGTGAATCGGCACCGGCAGTGCGTGACCGCACTGGACAACTTAGAACGCATCTACTTTTGTCTGAACCGTCCGCGTCGTGCTCCTCAGGGAGCACTTTGGCTATTTCAGTGCGCGTCTACAACTTTTGCCGCAAAACGCAGAAAAAGGGTTATTCCCCATACCCCTTTCCTAAAACCGCTGAATTAAAAGTCCTGCTATAATTCGTTTCCTCACCCCAAAAGCACTTCCTGCGTGTGCCGCCAAAAACGTACCGACATTCCACTTTCTACATTTTTGATTACTTAGCAGTTCTGATGTACTCAAAGTTCTGAACAATGTATATTATTCCGGATATAAGGGTAAAGATCACGGATATCCAGATAAGCGCCGTTCCTGCCACGCCGAACCAGAAGGATATTGTCTGAGTATCACCAATTGTGATTATCTTCATTGAGTCAAGCTCCAGAATGTATCGCAGCAGCATAACAACAATGACAGCGGCTATCTGACTTACAGTTTTCACCTTGCCCCAGTTATTAGCCGCTACGACCTTTCCTTTACCCATGGCCGCAAGACGCACTGACGTGACCGCAAACTCCCGTGTCACTATCACAATGAGTGAGATACAATCTGTCAGTCCCAACTGTATAAAACAGGCAAGGGCTGAAAGTATCATCACCTTGTCAGCCAACGGGTCGGCAAATTTACCGAAGTCAGTCACCATATTCATTTTTCTTGCTATCTTTCCGTCAAGATGATCCGTATATGCCGCCGCACAGAATATTATCAATGCAATAAGGTAATGGTGCGGTATAGATGGCATCAACAGAAAAAACACATAAAACGGTACGAGTATCAGTCTGAGTACCGTAAGCTTATTCGGTAAATTCATATGGAATTAGCCCTTTCGCAGATTTATTCTCCGGCATTCCGCCGCAGTAAAAGCAGGATGTAGTGGTTAGTGATTAGTGTTTAGTGTTTAGTGGTCAGTGGAGAGTTCAAAGCTCAAAGCCAACTTACTATGATACATTTTTGCTTTAGCAAAAATGAACCACAATTATTCACTATTCATTATTCACTGTTCACTAATTTCCTTGTAGTATCCCATGAGGTCGCAGTCTACGGTGTCGGTTATTTCGACCTTTACAATGTCGCCTATTACGGGCTTTTTGCCCTCTGTAACGAAGAATACTCTGCCATCGACCTCAGGCGCGTCAGCCTTGCTCCTGCCAAAGAAACATTCTGCATAGCGGTCGAAGCCCTCACATATCACGTTTATTGTCCTGCCTATCTGTTTTTTGGCAAGCTCCGCCATAATTATCTGCTGCTGCTCCATGATTATCTCCTGACGGTGCTTTTTGGTGTCCTCGTCAAGCTGGTCTTTCATCTTTGCAGCCGCAGTGTCCTCCTCAGGAGAATAAGCAAAGCAGCCCAGACGGTCAAACTTTATTTCATTTACGAATGAGGAAAGCTCTTCAAACTCCTCAGCTGTCTCTGATGGAAAGCCCGTCATAAGGGTAGTGCGTATGGTAATGCCCTTGACTTTCTCCCTGAGCTTACGGATAAGCTCTGTAAGGGACTGTCTGTCCCCATGTCTGTTCATCAGCTTCAATATCCTGCCGTTGCAGTGCTGTAGCGGAATATCTATATATTTAAGTATCTTATCTTCTTTTGCAATAACATCTATCAGTTCATCCGTCATCCTGTCGGGGTAGCAATACAGCACTCTGATATGACAGACCTCGTCTATTCTGCAAAGCTTAGTCAGAAGCTCTGCAAGCTGAGGCTTTCCTGTCAGGTCCTCGCCGTATCTGCTCGTATCCTGAGCGATAAGGATAAGCTCCTTTACGCCGCTTTTTGAAAGCTCCTTTGCTTCGTTAAGGATATCATCCATAGGACGGCTGCGGAAACGTCCCCTTATCATAGGTATAGCGCAATATGTACATTTATTGTCACAGCCCTCAGCTATTTTCAGGTACGAATAGTAGAAGGGCGTGCTTCTTACTCTGCCGCCGCAAAGACTCAGCTGTGTCTTTTCAGGGAAAAGCTCTGTCTTTTTTCCGTCAAGAACTTCCTTTATCACATCCGCAATAGTAGCGTTGGCACCGATACCGATAACAGCGTCCACTTCAAAAAGCTCTTTCATCACTTCGCTTTTATATCTTTCAGCAAGACAGCCTGTTACAATGATAGCCTTTATCCTGCCCTCTTTTTTCAGGCTTGCAAGCTCCAGTATCTCATCTATACTTTCCTGCTTTGCATCCTCTATGAAGCCGCAGGTATTGACTATTGCAACATCGGCAAATGCCACGTCTGCCACAAGCTGATATCCTGCCTGCTTGAGTGTAAAGAGCATCATTTCCGCATCAACACGGTTCTTGGCACAGCCAAGACTCACCATTCCAACTTTCACTGCCATAATGTACTATCCTTTCCGTTTTTGCTCCGAAGGTTTTTTATATGGACGCATAAAGGTCATCATCTGCAAGATGCTCCATAGCTTCTTTTATATCCGACCAGCGATACCCCATTGCTCTCAGGGAATTGACAGTCCTTGCCACGTCCTTGTCATTCGAGAGCCTGCGTGAATATTTTGTTTCCAAAAGTATCGTTATCTGTTCCACAGGGTCAGCCTCCAGTTCATCGAGTGCTTCCTCTGCGGTATATTTATCTATGCCCTTTTTCATCAATTCAAACGCCGCACGTTCACGGGAATAATGCTTTCGTTCAATGAGCTGCTGTGCGTATTCACGGGCATATTTTTCATCATCAATAAGTCCCAGCTCCTCCAGTCGTTCTATCGCAGACTCCGCTGCGTTTTCTCCATAGAGGGGCAGAAGCTTGTCATATATTTCCTTGCGTGTGCGGCTGCGGTATTCGATAAGGTACAGGGCTTTCTCCTTTGCGCGGCTCACTTTAGAAGCTTCAAGAAGCTCGTACAGCTCATCGTCATTTATCTCCGAACCGGTTTTATAACCCTTTGACGCAAGAGTGAGGGTATCGACACTCACCGCATACTCACCGTCAATGTACAGTGCTGTCATACCCTTTTTTCTTTCCTCTGCTGCTGTGATAAGCATTTATTACTCCACCAATATATCAATATCCGCATCCGAAGTCCTTGCGTTCTGCTCAGGCTCCTTTTCAGCCGTTTCCGGTACAGCTTCCTGTTCTACCGGAGTTGTTTCGGGCTTTGCATCCGCTTTATCTGCCTTTGCAGCTTTGGACTTTGACTTGCCGGCTTTTACGAAGGTAAGCCTGTCTTTATTTGCCATAAGCTCATCTTCGACCTTTTTGGCAACATCCGGATTATCAAGAAGATACTGCTTGGCGTTATCACGACCCTGAGCTATCCTGTTGCCGTCATAGGAGAACCATGCGCCGCTCTTTTTTATGACATCTATGCTTACCGCAAGGTCAAGAAGCTCGCCGACTCTGGATATGCCCTGTCCGTACATTATATCAAACTCAGCTTCACGGAAGGGCGGTGCAATTTTGTTTTTAACTACCTTAGCCCTTGTTCTGGAACCGACTACCTCGCCGCCGACCTTCAGCGACTCAACCTTTCTTATATCGAGACGCACAGATGAATAGAACTTCAGCGCACGTCCGCCGGGAGTCGTCTCCGGATTGCCGAAAAGTATGCCCACCTTTTCACGGAGCTGGTTTATGAATATCGCAACGCAGTTGAGCTTTGAAATAGAACCCGCAAGCTTTCTGAGTGCCTGAGACATAAGCCTTGCCTGCAAGCCCACATGAGAAGCGCCCATATCTCCCTCTATCTCCGCCTTAGGCGCAAGAGCCGCAACTGAGTCTATTACAATGATATCAATAGCACCGGAACGCACAAGAGCCTCTGTTATTTCAAGTGCATCCTCACCTGTGTCCGGCTGTGACACGAGAAGTGAGTCTATATCAACACCGAGAGCCTGCGCATAAACAGGGTCAAGAGCGTGTTCAACGTCTATAAAGGCAGCGATACCGCCGTTTTTCTGTCCCTCAGCGATACAGTGCAGAGCAAGAGTTGTCTTACCAGAGGATTCAGGACCGTATATTTCGGTTATTCTTCCTCTTGGAAGTCCGCCGATACCCAGTGCCATATCCAAAGACAAAGAACCTGTAGGTATTGCATCCACCTGCATAGCAGCATTTTGTCCGAGCCTCATAACGGCTCCTTTACCGAATTGTTTTTCTATCTGACTGAGGGCTGTCTCCAGTGCCTTCTGTTTATCAAATGCCATAATTCTTCTTTCCTTTCATAACCTATTTTTTTATTGTAAACCACAAGTCCCCGACTGGAACTCGCTTCCATTATAATTTTACTATTTTCTTGTCCCAAAAACAACCCTGTCCAGTCCTTGTATATCTTTTATGATATTTATATCGCATACTTTATTATCTTCAAGAAGCTGTGAAACTTCTTGTGCCTGAGTCTCGCCAATTTCCAGAACTATCAAGCCGCCGCTTTTTAGCTTTCTAAGCCAGTGTCCGGCAATACAACGGTAAAACTCCAGACCGTCTGCGCCGCCGTCCAGTGCTTCCTTTGGTTCCCGCTGCACTTCTTTTTGCAAGGTCGGGATGACATCGGTTTCTATGTAAGGCGGATTTGAAACTATCAGGTCGAAGAAGCCGTCGGGATAGTTTTCAAACGCCGTAAAAATATCTCCCTGTACCGCACTTGCGTTATCGGCACCGTTCAGCGCAATATTTTTTTGCAGATACTCAAATGCCCTGTCCTGAAGCTCCAGCGCCGTGACATTGGTGTTCTTTCTCTCACAGGCTATGGTAACTGCGATTATCCCGCTTCCGGAACACAGGTCGATGATATTCCCTGAACACTGCTCCGGAATATTATCAAGACAAGCTCTCACTGCAACTTCCGTATCGTCACGGGGAATAAGCACACCCTCTCCGACAAAGAAGTCCCTGTCCATAAATGTCCATTTGCCGATAATGTATTGCAGCGGCGTACCGTTTGCTCTGTTTTCCACAGCAGCTTTGATCGTATCCTGCTCTGCTGTTGTGAGCTGCTTGTCCGGCGTTGCTGCAAGCGTAAGCCTTGTAATTCCAAGAAGCTCTTCTAAAATACACCGTGTTTCAAATACTACAGACTCTATACCGGCATCTTCAAGGCGGCTGCGGATATAAGTGTACGCCTCTCTGTAAGTCATTTTATAATATCCTCGCCATTTTCCGGTATCACGTCTGCCATAGCGGCTATGGCCACTTCTATCATATCGTCCTTCGGTTCCTTTGTGGTGAGTCTCTGCATCCACATACCCGGTGCCGCTATTATTCTTGTAATGATATTATCATGTCTGCCGCATATTTTTATAAGCTCATAGCCTATTCCCACTGTAATGGGCAGAAGAAGAAGCTTTACTGATGACCTCAGCCATACATTTGTAAATGGTATAAACAAGCCTATTATTATACCAACAATAAGCATAAGCACAATAAAGCTGGTTCCGCATCTGGGATGGAAGCGGCTCTGTTTTCTGACGTTTTCCACATTCAGTTCAAGACCATGCTCATAGCAGAATATAGTCTTATGCTCCGCTCCGTGATACTGGAACACTCTTTTGATATCCTTATTCATGGACACAAAGCCCATATAAACAAGGAAGAGGATTATTCTGAGTATACCCTCGAAAGCAGAACGCCATATCATAGGCTCATTAAGGAAAGGGAACGCCGATGCAAGAAGATTAAAGAGGAAGGTAGGCACAAAGAAAAACACTGCCACACAAAAAATAATAGCAATTACCATAGCAGTTCCCATAATAAAGCCTATCATTTTTTCTCCGAAATGCTTATCCAGCCATATATCCAGTTTACTAAGCTCCTCCTCAGGGACTTCTTCTCCATCAAGCGCCTTATCTGCCGACATCATAAGAGCCTTGTTGCCCGTTACAAAAGAGTCTATCATATTAGCGACTCCTCTTAATATGGGTATCCTGAGTATCTTATATTTTTTTACAAGGTTAAGCGGTTCTATTTCCTCAAGCTCTATGCTCCCGTCCGACTTTCTTACACCCACACTGGTTTTCAGCGGACCTCTCATCATTATTCCCTCCATAAGTGCCTGTCCGCCTATGGAAGTTATTTTCTGTGTTTTCTCCCTTTTCATCTCTTCGCTCCTTATTCCTATATAGTGAAAAGTGGTTAGTGATTAGTTTTAGCTCAAAGCTTAAAACAAACCCGATATTTCCACTTTCCACATTAAAACTGTAGACGTGTACAGTAGTAGCCAAAGTGCTCCCTATGGAGCACGACGCGGATGGTTCAATCAAAAGCATATGCGTTCTAAGTCGTCCAGTGCGGTCACGCACCGGTCACGCACCGGTCACGCACCCTGTTCTGCCGGTGGCTGCTGCTCGCTTTCGGGGGTTATAACAGGTATTGTTATGGTCACGGTGGTTCCTACGTTTTCCACACTGTCAATATCAAGCGTGCCTTTATGCAGACGGACTATCTCATCCGCCACCGCAAGACCTATTCCTGAACCCCTTACAGTCTGATTTGCTTTGTAGAATTTCTGCTTTATCTTCGGCATATGCTCTGCCGGAATACCACAGCCGTTATCTGCTATGGTGATGACAATGTTATTATCGACCTGTTCTACGTTTACGTTCACTACTCCGTCTGCGTCAGAATATTTCAGCGCATTGTCTATTATGTTGATGAACACCTGACGAAGCCTGTTTCTGTCGCCCAATACAGCCGGCAGTATCTCCGGTTCCTCATATACTATATGCTTATGCTCGGAATTTGCTCTGTCTCTCTGCATATAGATAGATTCATCAAGCTCGGCAAGAATATCTATCTTGTCCATGATAAGCACCATTCTGTCCTGCTGTATCCTTGAAAAGTCCAGCACCTCTTCAACTATTCCGCTGAGACGCTCTGCCTCCTTTATGATTATGCCTATACCCTTCTGCACTGTCTCAATATCCCTGCATCCGTCAAGCTGAACCGTCTCCGCCCAGCCCTTGATGGCTGTAAGCGGTGTACGAAGCTCGTGGGATACAGAGGAAATAAAGTCGTTTTTCATTTTATCGGCAGTTCCAAGCTCGCCTGCCATATAGTTTATGGTGTCGCAAAGGTCACCAATTTCGTCATCATAGAATTTGTTTATCCTTGCGTCGAAATCGCCCTGAGCTATTTTCTTTGCGGTAGCGCTTATCTCCTGAACAGGCCGGACTATAGAACGCAGAAAATATGTACTGGAAACAAATATCAAAAACAGCACAAGCAGTCCGATAAGACACACGCCTGCTATTGATATGAATATCTTTCTGTCCGCTTCTTCAAGAGATACCACATAGCGTATAGCTCCCACCTGTTTATCCTCTTTATCGTACATAACTCTTGTCAGAGCCATTACGTTTTCGCCTGAGCTGAGGTTTCCGTGCCAGTCAGCGTAATGCTCCTCAGAGCTGAGCGCCGACTGATAATCGGGCATGGTCTGATCGTTGTCAGGCGCAAAGCCGGTAGATGTAATAATTACCTGCCCGTCCTCGTTAATGACCATCAGCTCCATAAGCTCCTTGTCGGGAAAGTTTTCTACATAGACTCTCGCCGTCTGGATAAACTCGCTGGAATCACTGAATATATTCGCAAGCTCTGAGGAACGTCCGTTCAACACCTGAAATATCCCGCTGTAGTACGAATTTTGTATTACAAAGGCAAATGCTATAACAATGACGAACAATATCACAAGTATTATACCAAAGGTATTGATAAGCCATCTTTTTGTAATTCCCCTCAATCAGCTCTTCCTCCTCCCTGCGGGCATCGGCTGTCATTCATGGGAAAGGCCTGTTATCTGTCAGCCGCCCTCCCATTTATAGCCAAGTCCCCAGACGGTAACGATAAATTTCGGCGAGGACGGTGTATCCTCTATCTTCATTCTCAGTCTGCGGATATTTACATCCACGATTTTTTCTTCACCTACATATGCCTCGCCCCATACATATTTAAGTATAGCACTTCTGTCAAGTGCCTGACCGGGGTTTGAGAAAAAGTATTCCATTATCTGGAACTCCACCTGTGTAAGCTCTATAAGCCTGCCGTTTTTCATAAGGGAGTGATTTTTCAGGTTCAGTACAAAGCCGCCGGATTTTATCTCTTCCTTGAAGTTATTTTCCGAGCGCATCTCAGCTATTGCAATTCTCCTGTAAAGCGCATCTACCCTTGCCACAAGCTCTGTAGGGCTGAATGGCTTTGTTATGTAATCGTCCGCTCCGAGCATAAGACCGGAAACCTTGTCCATTTCCTGTGTTCTTGCGGAAAGCATTATTATGCCAAGATTGCCGTTTTTCTTTCTGAGCTCCTTGCACACCTGCAAGCCGTCCTTTTCAGGCATCATTATATCAAGTATAGCTATATCAAAATCTCCGTCCATCTCGTCATATTTCTGTATAGCTACGGCACCGTTTTCTGCTTCTGTCACATTATAGCCGCCGCGCTTCAGATTGATAACTATAAATTCTCTTATGGCTGTCTCGTCCTCAGCTACCAGAATATTTTTCAACTTAATTTACCTCCTTGTAATTCCGTTTATTAACTATTATACAGATATCCCTGTAAATTTATTCTTCCGTAAAATCACACCTTCTACAGGAGCGATACAGCAGACTGCACCTCATCCTGCTTTATGTTCAGCTCATCATTTGCATTGGTTATGAATATCCTTGCTGCAAAGACGGTACCGCTTTCCGTGTCCGTAATATCCAGCATAAAGATATCATCTCCCTGTTCATCAGCCCATTGCTGAGGTGTAAAGCGATAAATGGTAAGAAGCTTGTCTCCCTCTGAGTTTGTCTTGCTGTTCCAGATATAGAAGGTCATCTCTCTTTTGTCGGCGTCAGTCCTTGCAGTAACACTGCCGTCCCATCTTTCGGGAATAATAAAGAAATATCCGTCATTTTTATTTATTATGGTATTGAATACAGTAGTCAGGATATTATTTTTGGCGTCATAGTTTTTCCACAGGGTGATGTTGCAGACATTCGAGCCCTTTTCATCAGAGGATGCCATCATACCGCTTACAACGGGAATATCTATAATGTAATCTCCGTTGATATCTCTTGAAACAATATTGTCTGCCCTTATGGTCGGATTTTTGCCGTAGTTACCGTCAGCAACCTCCTCCATGACAGGGTCAACAAGCTCGTCATGCGCATAATCATAATAGATAATATGCGTACAATATGTGTTATCGCTTCGTTTGCAGTCAAGAACTATACCGGTTTTTACAGCCTCAGTTATTCTGCTTCCGCTGTCAGGCAGAACGACAACACTTGTCTCTGCGGCGCTTTCATCGTCAGGCTCTTCATCATCTTCATCATCTTCATTATCTTCGTCATCCGGAGCTGCGCTTTCTTCATCGTCAATATCCTGAGCATCAGGGCTTGTATCTTCATTGTCAGTATCGTCATCCTCTGCGGACTTTTCAGTAACCGTTACGGTTTTGCCGCTCTCATTATTACTGCTGTCAGAGGGGCTTTCATCAGAAGATACGTCATCAGAAGAATCGTCCTCCGCACTGCTTTCTTCCGTTTTCTTCTTTGAGCTGCTTTCTTCTGCACCGGACTCCTTCTTTTTACTGCTTTCTTCTGTATCAGTATCAGAGCCGGAAGTCACGGTAGTCGGCCCTGTTGCAGTGAGCTTGACATCACTTTTGGCAAGCTCTGTGTTCACTGCGACATCCCCGATAGAAATATTTTCAAAGGATACGATATTTGAGTCTATCTCCATTGAATATCTGCCGATGGGGTTTTTATCCTGCTCCGAATATTGCAGAAGCAGTGCGTTGGAGGGCTCCTCCTGTGTACTGAGGGAAAGCAGAACTATATCATTCGTCTGGTCTCCAAGAATATCTCCTACGACTATCTCATCGTAGGTTTCCTGTACAGCCATTTCATATGCGCCCTCAGTGGTCATGGAATATACTGTCAATGATTTTCGTGAGGAATTATAATTTGTCCAGCCTATTATTATCTCATCTGTTTTATCTCCGCTTATATCCTCAAATATCACCCTGTCAACGCCTGAACAGTTATTCGAGAACGTTCCGATACACGACCATTTATCCTCCGAATATGTAATGATAGACACGTTAAGCCTTGAATCGCTTTCTGTAGAATACAGCGCAACTGCATATTCACCATCTTTATCCTCATTGCGCATGGTAATGGCAGAGCGGTTGTCTCCCATCTGCGGATATTTCAGTGTATAGCTGCCGCCCGCTTCCTGAGAGATTATATCCTGTATTTCCGCTTTGTCACCTGTAGCTCTCGGCGGCCGGAGAAGCGAATCCGAACCCATCATTCCGTCCGAACAGCCCCCTGCAAATATCATACAAAAAGCCGTCATCAGCGCAAGTATCAATTTCAAATTCTTTCCTTTCAAACCTCTCACCTCTCTTTACAGCAATGCTCCGCTTCCTGCATATTTATACCTCTTATATCTGCAAACATCCGGACACAGATATTGTTATTCCGTCCGTAAGCCTGCCGTTCAGTTATTCTCTTCCGGCTGTGGCTCTGCCGCTTTCAGCTCCGATTTTTCCGCAATAAGGAACTTTATCTTTATTCCCTCATCAGAAAACATTTTTTCATGCTCTGTTATTATATTAGGCTCATATCCCGAAGCATGAAGGTCATATGTAATGTACTTTATCTTAAAGCCGCACTGTTCAAAATATTCCAGACTCTCCGCAAACAATTCATCGTCATCTGTTTTGAAATGTATCTCACAGCCTTCCTTGAGAAATGTTCTGTATTTCATCAGCTGACGGGGATGTGTAAGTCTGCGTTTTTTATGCTTCATTCTTGGCCACGGATTGCAGAAATTAATATATATCCTGTCAGCGCAGTCCTGCTCCCCCAGCATCATATCTATACGTTCTATATTGTGTGCCGTCAGCAGAACATTTTCAGGCTTTCTTCCGCCCTCAGCAAAAACTCTTTCAACATTTCTCTTTGCAAGTCCCAGCATCTCGAATTTTATATCTACCGCGAGGAAATTCACTTCACTGTTCATGAATGCCGCGCGGGACACAAAACCGCCCTTTCCGCATCCCAGCTCAATATAAAAGGGGCGCTTTTCCGGATACTGTTCAAGCCATTTATTTTTAAGCGCATCAGGTTCCTTTACAAAGAAATCACTTGCTTCAAGCTCAGGTCTTGCCCAAGGCTTATGTCTTATTCTCATATATGCTCTTCCCAACATTTTGAATTTCAACCTATATTATACCAAAGCATTTGTAATACTTTTTTCTTTTATAGAATTATAGCCAAAATAACCGGCGGCGCAGAGCCTGCGCTCCCGATTCGCGGCGGCGTTCGCTAAAGCTCACTCTGATAGTATGACCGAACATCTTCCTGCCCGCGTTTGGCGGCGCAGACTTGTCAGACCACCATCCCCGTCCGCCGGCGCAGCCCTCAAGGGGCTGCTGTTTCGGCTGTTTCTTCCGGACACAAAGTTTTTACGCCTATTCAACTTTATGCGCCTGCATATTTCAATGTACAATGTGCAATGTTCAATGTGCAAAGAAATAGCTCAAATCACCTATAGTGGGAAATGATTTGTGGTTACCAATTAATTCCACTTTACACATTAAAACTACAGACGTGTACTGTAGCAGCCAAAGCACTCCCTTAGGAGTGCGACGCGGACGGTTCTATTAAAAGCAACTGCGTTGTTAAGTTGTCCTGCGGGGTCACCCGCTTGTCCAGTGCGGTCACGCACCGACGCGGACGGTTCTATCAGAAGCTGCTGCGTTGTTAAGTCGTCCCGCGGGGTCACCCGCTTGTCCAGTGCGGTCACGCACCGACGCGGACGGTTCTATCAGAAGCTGCTGCGTTGTTAAGTCGTCCCGCGGGGTCACCCGCTTGTCCAGTGCGGTCACGCACAGCCCGACCTGCGCTTGTTTAATCACAGGTCGGGTAATGGATTTATCACTGTATCACAAAGCTCTTATCATATATCCGTTTCTCTGCGGCACTTTGTAAGGCACAGTACAAAGAACAGTATTGCAATAATAAGATAAACAAAGAAAAATGCCGTCAGTCCCACTGCCACTATGGCAAATACAGACTCAGCTGCAAGCTCGGTAGACACCGCAAGAAAAGCAGATAAAATCGTTCCTATGATGCCGAAAAACAGACTGCCTGTATAACACCTCAGACAGCTTTTTGTCACCGACTCACATCCGCTTGCCAGTGCTGAAATAAGAACAACAAGCAATACGACTATTCCCGTTATCAGAACACTGAGCACTCCGGTGAATATCTCCGTCAGCAGCGAGTTCAAAAACAGCAGCACAACAGCAGCTGCAAAGAGCAGTCCCGAAATTATACCCACAAGAATACCGATACCCCTCATACATTCCGTACAGGAGTCGGGACATTTTCTCTCAGGGCGCGGCCTTTCATAGCTGCATATCATATACTTCAACTCCATTTCTATCATGATGTATCACAGAACACCTTCTGACGACCATTATGCAATATCATCTATCAGCTTTGGATATCCATGAACACCATACTTCCGTATTTTTCCGTAAGCTTTTTTTCGCCGCTTACATTATATCATATGCTTTTATTTTATTTATGTGTTTACTTTTTGGAAAATAAAGTGTATAATGGTTTAGGTTTTGATATGACATATCTAACTGATTTTTATTATAGAAAAGAGTTGTCAAAATGACTAAAATCGGAAGAAACGACCCGTGCTGGTGCGGCAGCGGAAAAAAGTATAAAAAATGCCATGAGGAGTTTGATGAAAAAATATCCTTCATCAAAAGTCAGGGACACATCGTTCCCGA
Organism: uncultured Clostridia bacterium; assembly: GCA_946186665.1. Taxonomy (GTDB): domain Bacteria; phylum Bacillota; class Clostridia; order Oscillospirales; family Acutalibacteraceae; genus UBA1213. Next base: position 60,282 of record CAMHOE010000009.1, read on the forward strand.
CCACAGCATAATTAAAACACCGGAACAAATTGAAAAGATAAGAGAAAGCTGCAAGATAAACATTGCCGTTCTGGACTATGTTGCGGAAAACATAAGAGAGGGTATGACAACTCAGGATATAGACGACCTTGTTGCCTCAAAAACTGCCGAGCTTGGCGGCATACCTGCCCCCCTCAACTACGAAGGCTACCCGAAAAGCGTATGCACATCCATAAACGAAATAGTGTGTCACGGTATTCCATCTGACAAGGTAGTACTGAAAGACGGAGATATTATAAATGTAGACGTTTCCACAATATACAACGGTTACTTCTCCGACTCTTCAAGAATGTTCTGCATCGGAAATGTAAGTCCCGAAAAGAAAAAGCTTGTTGATGTGGTCAAGGAATGTGTAGAGCTTGGTCTTGAAAAAGTACAGCCCTGGTCATTTCTCGGTGACATGGGACAGGCTGTGAACGACCACGCAAAAGCTAACGGCTACAGCGTTGTAAAAGAAATCGGCGGACATGGTGTCGGTCTGGAATTCCACGAAGACCCTTGGGTAAGCTACGTCTCCAAAGCCGGCGAAGAAATGCTTCTCGTCCCCGGCATGATATTCACCATCGAACCCATGATAAACATTGGCACTGCCCGTGTATATGTTGACAAAGAGGACGGCTGGACTATCTACACCGCTGACAAAAAGCCCTCTGCCCAATGGGAAATCATGGTTCTCGTCACCGAGACCGGCCACGAAGTCCTCTGCTACTGATTGTCTGATGGAGCTTATGTCGGGTCTGCTCAAGAGCTTTGCCCCCGCCCCACCAAAGACTAAGCCCTTGGACCCGTAACTATCCGGTCAGTCAAATACAGTATCCTATAAGACTCTTTCCGTCAGGCAAAGCATAGAAAAATTCCACTTTCAACATTCCAAATTACAAATTTTTTATATTCCACATTTAAAAAAGCACTATCCGAAGATACCTCAACGGATAGTGCTTTATCTGTTATTAGTGCTATTACTGGTAGTCCACTACATCTACCCAGCTCTTAAGGAAGTCCTCTTCTCCGGGAATTCTCTTGACAAGCTGTGAAGCTGCAACGATCGGAAGCCACTGCTGTACATACTGCTTTGCTGTATCAGTCTTTTTACAGAAAAGGTCAAGATACTTGTCTGCAAGCACCTTATCCTTAAGTGCGAAAAGAAGATAAGTCCTTGCTGCATCTGCCGCAGCATTTCCCTGTGTAACGTGCGACCAGTCGATTATATGAGCTTTGCCCTCATTGTCGATGATTATATTGCTGGGGTTGAAATCGCCGTGACAAACCTTGTTGTGCTTCGGCATACCTTCAAGTCTTGTGTGCAGCTCATAACGTGTAGTTGCGTCTATCTGACTGCCAAGGCTTGATATCTTTCTGTTCATCTTATCCTTCAGCTTATTCAGAAGCGGACACTTCTTGCTCTGAACCTCTACCTGAAGGTCAACAAACTGGTCAAGGTATTCATCAAGCTTATCCGGATTTTCCTTCATCAGCTCTGCAAGAGTCTTGCCCTCAACATACTCCATAGTTATTGCCCACTCGCCGTCAACAACAGAAACGGACTTTAACGCAGGTATCGGCAGACCTGTTTCTTCAACTCTTGACTGATTAAGCGCCTCATTAAGTATATCAGATTTCGGATATTTTTCCGAAAACACCTTTACGGCATTATCACCGTCACGATATATTGTTTTTTCTGCTCTTTTTGTAATAACTTCCATATCGAAGCCCCTTTCAGAAAAACTGTATTTATTTTAGCAGCAGAGACAATATAAAAAATTCTCTCCGTTTTCTTAGCTGATTTATATTATACTACTCTTTTTATATAAAGTATAGATGTATTTTGTTTGAATTTTTGTGCTATTTTTTGGTAATTCATACAAATTATATAATTTTTATTTCATGAATTTATACTTTTATCCAAACCCCAGCGGGTGACCCCGCAGGACGACTTAGAACGCATCAACTTCTTATTGAACCATCCGCGTCGTGCTCCACAGGGAGCACTTTGGCTATTGTTGTACACGTCCGTAGTTTTAAAGTGAAAATGTAACAGTTAGGAGTTAGGAGTCATGTTTTCGCTGGGGCGTCCGTAGGGAGTGCCCTTGGGGTACGAACGCCACCGCGAATCGGGAGTGCAGGCTCTGCACCGGCTTGACACTTAATTTGAGTGATGGTATAATGGGAGTTATATGAGAGGAGGAGTTGTATGATAAATGGAGCTGAAATAATGGTCAGATGCCTTCAGGAGGAGGGCGTTGAGATCGTGTTCGGTTATCCCGGCGCTGTAATATGCCCGTTTTTTGATAAATTGTACGATACCGATATAAAAGCAGTGCTGGTAAGACAAGAACAAAATGCCGCACACGCAGCAAGCGGCTATGCAAGGGCTCTCTCTAAAGTCGGAGTTTGTGTAGCAACCTCCGGTCCCGGCGCACTTAATATGATACCGGGTATCGCTACGGCTTATATGGACTCGATACCTATGGTCGCTATAACCGGTCAGGTAAAAAGCGATCAGCTTGGTCGTGATGTTTTTCAGGAAGCGGATGTTACAGGTGCTTGTGAGTCTTTTGTAAAACATAGCTATCTTGTCAAAAATACAGCAGATCTTCCGAGAATATTCAAGGAAGCTTTTCATATCGCTTCTACAGGCCGTCCGGGTCCGGTGCTTATAGATGTGCCTGTTGATATCCAACAGGGCGAAATCGAGGAATTCGTTTACCCTGATAAGGTAAATATTATCGGATATAAGCCAAGCGTTAACGGTCACCCTATGCAGATAAAACGTGCGCTTGAAACACTCAGCACCTCAAAAAGACCTGTCATCTGCGCAGGCGGCGGTGTGCTTACTTCCGGCGCAAAGCTCAGACTCAGAGAGTTTTCTCAGAAAACAAATATCCCCGTTGTTTCAACAATGATGGGTATTGGCGTTATGCCCTCGGACGACCCTCTTTATGTGGGTATGATAGGCTCTCACGGTGTGAAGGCTGCTAATAAGGCTATACATGATTCTGACCTTATCATACTCTGCGGCGCAAGAGTCGGCGACAGAGCGGTCGCAGCCCCCGATCAGGTAGTTGATAATACTACAGTAATTCATATCGACATTGACCCTGCGGAGATAGGCAAAAATATGAAAACCAATATTCCTATCGTGGGCGATATGAAGAACGTGCTTGAAGCTATGCTCAAGGATATAGACTACTGCGCACCTAAGGAATGGATCGACAGTATAAAGGACTGGAAAAAGGAATTTGCTGTACAGCATAAGAAATTTGAGGACTATGTGGAACCTAAAGGCTTCCTTGAAAAGCTTTCGTCAATGCTCAAAGCAAAATCTATACTTGTCGCTGACGTGGGACAGAACCAGATATGGTGTGCCAACAGCTTTAAGGTATCTGACGGACGCTTCTTTACATCAGGCGGTATGGGAACTATGGGTTACTCCGTTCCTGCGGCTATGGGTGCAAAATTTGCAAGACCGACCCGTGATGTTGTTGCTGTGTGCGGTGACGGCTCTTTCCAGATGTCTCTCAATGAACTTGCGACTATAGCTCAGAACAATATGAACGTCAAGATAATAGTCATGAGGAACACCGTACTTGGCATGGTGCATGAGTTACAGGACACATTTTACGGCAGCAGATACGCTATAACTGAGCTTGACGAGACACCAGATTTTGAGAAGCTCGCTCAGGCTTACGGTATCGAAGCTGCAACTGTTTCAAGCAATGAGGACGCAGAAAAGTGCGCTGAGAAAATGCTGAAAAGTGACAAGCCGTTTCTGCTTGTATGCAACGTACATCCGAACACCCCGTCAAGATAGGAGGACAGAATATGAAATATACACTTTCGGTTCTCGTAGAAAATCATCCCGGAGTACTCTCAAAGGTATCCGGACTTTTCTCCAGACGAGGCTTTAATATAGACAGTCTTGCGGTGGGCATCACCGAGGACAGCAGCATATCAAGAATAACCATTGTGGCAGACGGTGATGAGTACATTATAGAGCAGCTGGAAAAGCAGCTCAACAAGGTAATTCCCGTCATTAAGGTACGCACCTATGCTCAGGATGAATTTATCAGCAGGGAGCTTTCCCTGATAAAGGTAAACTGTCCCGCAAAGCAGAGGCTTGATATAATGAAGATCGCAGAGCTTATGGAGGCAAAGATAGTTGATGTATCTCTCAATACTATGACATTGCAGTTTGCAGATACTATCGAACGCTTCGAGACTCTCATAGATCTTCTCAAACCGTATGGCATCCGTGAGATCGTCAGGACAGGAACAGTCGCTATCGAAAAGGATTCGGCTGTCTCACGCAAATGACGCTCTAACGAATTTCATAAATACATATATTATTTTAATTACTGTGGAGGTAATGAAAAATGCCAAAAATCTATTATGATGCAGACTGTGACATCAACCAGCTCAAAGGCAAGACCGTTGCTATTATCGGTTACGGCAGCCAGGGACACGCTCACGCACTGAACCTTCGTGACAGCGGCGTAAATGTTATCATCGGACTTTACGAGGGCAGCAGACGCTGGGATCACGTTAAGGAGCTTGGCTTTGAGGTTTACACAACAGCTGAAGCTACAAAGAAAGCTGATATCATTATGATACTCACTCCTGATGAGAAGCAGGCAGGTATCTTCAAGAACGATATCGAGCCTAACCTTACAGAGGGCAAGGCTATCGCTTTTGCACACGGCTTCAACATCCACTTCAAGCAGATAATCCCCCCAAAAGGCGTTGACGTATTCATGATCGCACCTAAGGCTCCGGGTCACACAGTACGTTCAGAGTATGTTGAGGGCAAGGGCACACCTGCACTCGTTGCTGTATATCAGGACGCAACAGGTCACTGCCTTGACATTGCACTTGCATACGGCGCAGGTATCGGCGCAGCTCGTGCAGCAGTAATGGAGACAACATTCAGAATTGAAACTGAGACAGACCTCTTCGGTGAGCAGGCTGTTCTTTGCGGCGGCGTTACAGCTCTGATGCAGGCAGGCTTCGAGACACTTGTTGAAGCCGGCTACGCTCCTGAGAACGCATACTTCGAGTGCATCCATGAGATGAAGCTCATCGTTGACCTCATCTACTCAGGCGGCTTCTCCATGATGAGATACTCTATCTCCGACACCGCAGAGTTCGGTGACTACGAGACAGGCAAGAGAATCATCACTGACCAGACAAAGGCAGAGATGAAGAAGGTTCTTGCAGAGATTCAGGACGGCACATTTGCTTCAAAGTGGATCGCAGAAAACAAGAACGGCCGTGCTCACTTCAACGCAACAAGAGCGCTTAAAGCAGAGCATCAGCTTGAAACTGTCGGCAAAGAGATCCGCAAGATGTACGCTTGGAACGCAACCGACAAAAAATACGAGGACTAATACATCCCTCACCCAACAAACTAAACCGCCCCTGATCGGGCGGTTTTTCTGTTTGTCCGACTTTTTTTGCCTCTCCTCAGGGGCTTTGCTCCCGAATCCCCACCAGAGCTACTCGAGTCTCACCTGTCGGCTCGGTCGGTGCTTCTGATTCGCAGAGGTGTCCACCGGACACCCGCACCCCTGGACCCGTAACTTAATGTTCAGACAAGTACGGCTTTCTATTCAGCTTTTCCCCTTCCTCTGCTTCTTTCTTCTATATCAACGTTTTATTACTCAGCTCTCTCAATTAAGGGAGTATACTTATATTTCTAATTATCTTACTATAATTGTTTTCGCCTCAGCGAAAACATACCTCTATTATTCATTTTTAAGTTTTAAGTTTTCAGTATTCATTAAATTAAAAAACTGCGGTATGCTTCCAGACCGGATAGCATACCGCAGCTTGGTTTTATTATATTGTGTGAAGTTCTGTTATCAAACTACACCCTGTGCGATCATTGTGTCAGCAACCTTTACGAAGCCTGCAATGTTAGCACCTACTACATAGTTGCCCTCGTAGCCGTACTTCTTAGCAGCATCGGAAATGTTGTGGTAAATGTTGATCATGATGCCCTCAAGCTTCTTATCAACTTCCTCGAATGTCCATGAAAGTCTCTGGCTGTTCTGTGACATCTCAAGAGCAGAAGTAGCAACGCCGCCTGCGTTTGCAGCCTTGCCGGGAACAAAGAGAACGCCATTCTCCTGAAGAAGCTTTGTAGCCTCGAGAGTTGTAGGCATATTTGCACCCTCACAAACTGCGATAGTCTTATTGTTGATAAGGTTCTGAGCACCCTCAACATCAAGCTCGTTCTGTGTAGCGCAGGGAAGTGCAACATCACAGGGGATAGTCCAAAGGAACTTGCCCTCTGTGTACTGAGCGTTGGGACGATAGTTCTTATACTCAGAAAGTCTTGCTCTCTTAACTTCCTTAAGCTCCTTGACAGCAGCAAGGTCAATACCCTCTTCGTCATAGATCCAGCCTGTAGAATCAGAGAGTGTAACTACCTTTGCGCCAAGCTGTGTTGCCTTCTCAGCAGCATAGATAGCAACGTTGCCTGCACCGGAAATGCAAACAGTCTTACCCTCAAAGCTCATGCCGTGATCCTTGAGAAGCTCGTTTGTTATATAAAGGAGACCGTAACCTGTAGCCTCAGTACGAGCAAGTGAGCCGCCATAGGTAAGACCCTTACCTGTGAGAACGCCCTCATACTGGTTTCTGAGTCTCTTGTACTGACCGAAAAGATAACCGATCTCTCTTGCGCCTGTACCGATATCACCAGCAGGAACGTCAGTATCCTGACCGATGTGTCTGTAAAGCTCGGTCATGAAGCTCTGGCAGAAAGCCATAACCTCTCTGTCGCTCTTGCCCTTAGGATCAAAGTCAGAGCCGCCCTTACCGCCGCCGATAGGAAGACCTGTAAGAGAGTTCTTGAATATCTGCTCAAAACCAAGGAACTTGATGATACCAAGGTTTACTGAGGGATGAAGTCTCAGACCGCCCTTATAAGGACCGATAGCACTGTTGAACTGGATACGGAAACCACGGTTTACCTGTACATTGCCCTTATCGTCTACCCACGGAACTCTGAACATGAGCTGTCTTTCAGGCTCAGTGATTCTTTCAAGGATGCTCTCCTTCTGATACTGGGGGTTAGCCTCGATAACAGGCTCGAGGGATTCAAGTACCTCTTTTACAGCCTGTACGAACTCGGGCTGTGCAGGGTTCTTTTCGATTACTTTTTCGAGTACTTCGCTTACGTATGACATCTTTGTCACTCCTTAATAATTTTAAAAATAAAAATTCATATGGTGCAGTGCCTGAAAATAATACAAATTTGCAGAATTCCTGCACTGCGTTTTATATTTTAGCATATAATAAAGCTATAATCAAGTGTTTTTTTAATTTTTTTGCAAGTTTTGATAAGTAAAATTTCATAATGGCATTTTAAATTTCTTTTTTGGCATAATATTATTCATAACAATATTCGCAGTTTATAATTCATGTTATATATCAATCGATTTCAATTCTGAAGATAATAAGAATTAATGTGTGGTTGAGATTTTTTGTTGACATTTTACATAATTTGATATATCATATAATTGACGAAAATTTTAAAATCTTATTACAGCGCATTAAAAAAATATTTGTGCAGATAATTTTTTTATCGCGCGTTGTAAAATGAAGTTGAAACAATAAAAAAGTATCCACAGCGATGATTC
>CAMHOE010000010.1 GCA_946186665.1 uncultured Clostridia bacterium
CCTTTTGGGCTGTCCGGTTTTGTTTTTAGGGCTGTCTTACTGCGACAGCCCCTTTTTTCACGCATTATTTTTTCATCAAGTATGCTTTAAGTATGCTTTTTTTAGTACAGATATCAGCTTTCTGAATATAACAAACAATAGATACCCAATCACTGCACCAATCGTATTTAGTATCAGATCGTCAATATCTGAGGTCCTGTCAAGTGGAAGCTGTACGGTCTCGATCACCAGTGAAATATAGAAGCCCATCAGTGCAGTGTGCATCAGATCTTTACCGAAGAGGTATTTCAGGAATATTCCTATTGGAACAAACACACCAATGTTCCCGAGAATATTGAACATGAATTCTCCGTAGGTGTCGTCGTTTTCATTCATACTGCGGATCTGATTTATTATGATATCAAATGGTATCAGTCGTATTTCATTTTGTCCGCTGTTTACAACAAATGTTTGTGTGAATAACAGAATAAGATAAATTACAAACCCGAACAATACAAATTCATGTTCGGGTCTTATTTTGTCAGCAAGGTTATTTTTAATTTTGCATTCAAGAAAAAGCAGACGTGCAAGTATATATATTGGGATGATTTGAAATACATATACAAGACCGTCTGTCAGGAATGAGTATGCAAATTTTATGATATGGTTCATTTTTCTCTCAGTCCCTCAGCTATTTCCATAATACGCTGCAAGCGGTGGTTTACTCCTGAACGGCTTATCGGGGCAGAAAGCGCTTCACCAAGCTCACGAAGATTGTATTCCGGATTGTCAATACGAAGCTGCGCAAGCTCTCTCAATTCGTCCGGCAGACTTTCAAGTCCCTGTTTAGTTTTGATAAGCTCGATTGCACGAAGCTGTTTTGCTGAGGCGTTGGCAGTTTTCTTTATGTTTGCAGTTTCAGAGTTGATACGGCGGTTCACTCTGTTGCGGACAGACTTAACCATCTTATTCTGTATAATATCTAAAACTGACATTGGCGCGCCTATATATGTCAGCATATCTTCAATGTTTTCACTGCCCTTGATATATATAACGTAGCTTCCTTTGCGGTTAATAATATGCGGTTCAGCATTCAGCTCGTTGATCTCTGAAATCAGCTTTTGCAGGTCATCTGCAAGCTTCTTGTGCGGTACGACAAATTCCAGATGATAGTCCTTCTCCGGAGATGTAACATTACCGCAAACCATAAAGGCTCCTCTCAGGAAAAACGGCAGACATTCATCACCGTCAATATTGCCGCGGTTTATCCTCAAGCTTGGTTGGTCTTTGCTGTGACCGAAATATTCAAATATCTGCTGACAGACGTTTTTGTCCGGAACAGAGAGCGTAAACACACTGTTTTCGCCTCTGCGCCTTGTAAGCTTCACGCTCAGCTCAACGATCGTCCCGGTCAAGGCGGATACAGTCTCGGAGTATGTCATCGCAACGGGACGTGACTCTGTAGTGCAGCTTATAGCAGATGTACCGAACATTCTTGAAAACAATACCATTCCATAAGTAAGCGCATTTTTTTGTTCAATGCTTTGTATCTTTGAAGCGCATAGTTCCTCTTTTGTATCTTTGCAAAACGACATATTATCACCTGTATCGGTTCTCTGTATTTGAAAAAGTCAGCCTTTGGCTATATCCCTGTGGTGTACGATAGCCCTTTGACCTGCTTCCAGAATATGCTTATAAAGAACTCTCGTGAGAGTTACGGAACGATGCTTTCCTCCGGTGCAGCCTATGGCTATAACAAGCTGACTTTTGCCTTCCGACAGATAAAGCGGAAGTGAGTAATCCACAAGTGACAGCATTCTTTCAGCATAGCCCTTAGTCTGGTCGAATTTCATGACATAGTCATATACACAATCCTCAAGACCGGTATGATGCTTCAGTTCCGGAATGTAAAACGGATTTGGCAGACAGCGAACGTCAAACACAAGATCAGCCTCTGAGGGAATACCGAACTTGAAGCCAAAGGACAGGCAGGTAACAGTCATACCCAAAGCAGCATTTCCCAAAAATAAAGATGATATTCTTTCCCTGAGCTGTGTCTGGGAAAGGAGAGAGGTGTCAATAACATAATCCGCACGAGCTTTTACCTGCATGAGAAGCTCACGTTCAAGGTGAACAGCATTTTCTGTAGAACCCTTGCTTACATCACTGAGAGGATGCTTTCTTCTTGTTTCCTTAAAGCGGCGTAAAAGTACGTCATCCCTTGCGTCAAGAAACAGTATTTTATATTCTTTGTTTTCCGATTTGATCTTGTCGAGAGCAGCAAACAGGTCATCAAATACATCGCCTGCTCTGACATCTGTCACTACGGCGATTTTTTTCATGTGCTCATCCGAAGATTTTTCGCAAAGCTCATAGAATGTAGGCAGCAGCATAGGCGGAATATTATCAACACAATAGTATCCTATGTCCTCCATATTTTTCATAGCCACTGACTTACCTGCTCCTGACAGTCCAGTAATAATAATAAACTCCATTAATCCCCAACTCCAAGCTGCCGTAAAACGGCATTTTAGCCTAAGAAACCGCTGAGCCGGATGGTATCTTACGGTTCAGCATTTTCCGATTATATGATATCCGTTTACACCGGCGAGCCGCCGCCGGATATATCCGGACCTTTTGTATGTTAATCAGTACGGCCGATAAATTTTACTTCACAGCACAGATCAACATTTTTTTCGTCCTTTACGACCTTCTGTATATGACCTATAAGATCAAGCACATCTTTGGCACTTGCGCCGTTGTCATTTACGATAAAGCCCGAATGCTTCGGACTGACTTGCGCTCCACCTACAGTATAGCCCTTAAGTCCGCATTCTTCTATAAGAGCAGCCGCATAGTAACCTTCCGGACGTTTGAATACACTTCCTGCGCTGGGATGATTTATAGGCTGTTTGGTTTTGCGTCGTTCCATAAGCTCCTGCATACGGTCGTTGATCTTATCCTGCGGCTTCGGAGTCAGCTTGAAAGAAGCGTTGAGGATAATATTCTCAGTGTCTGTAAAAACACTATGACGGTATGCAAAATCCAGCTCATCCGCTTTATAGCGTTTAATATTTCCGTCCTTATCCATATAGTCGGCAGCAATGGCAGTATCCTTGATCTCACCGTTATATGCGCCGGCATTCATATATATTGCTCCGCCGACTGAACCGGGAATACCCCATGCAAACTCCAGACCGCCCAAAGACATATTTCTTGCGAAAACGCAAAGTCGTGCAAGGGTGGATCCTGCACCGCATCTGATAATATTATCGTCCGAGAGTGTTATCTCGTTGAACTCGCCGCTGAGTTTGATAACAAGACCCTCGATACCTTTATCAGACACAAGAAGGTTCGATCCAAGACCGAGTATAAAATATGGTACATTATGTTCCTTGCAAAGCAGAATTATATTTCTGAGTGAGCGGATATCCCTGACCTCACACAGACAATCTGCGGCCCCTCCGATACGGAAGCTTGTATGGCTTTTCATGGGCTCATTCAGAAAAACCTCAGTGTTCTCTTTTTTAATAATATCAATAAAACTCTTTTCTATCATATAAACCTCATAACTGCACATCAGAAAGACTTTGACAGCGATACAGAAATCAATCTGCTGTGCTTATAATTACTGTGGTATAGCAAATTTTCTTTTGTAAAAACGTTCATAGCTGTGATAAAGCTATGAATGCCTTAGGGAATGGCGCACTCAGAAAGTAATAGTCTTGATAGCACCCTCTTCTTCTTCAGGAAGCTCAAGCCCAAGAAGTCCGAAAAGCTCACGCGCAGCATTATAACCCATTTTGCGCTGACGATTGTTCATAGCAGCGACTTCGATTATTACAGCAAGGTTTCTGCCGGGCTTTACGGGAATTGTAAGTATAGGCAGCTGATTGCCCAGTATCTCAGTCATTTCGTTGCTCATGCCCATTCTGTCATACACCTTTTTGTTATCCCATTGTTCAAGGTTTATGACCATGTCTATTTTTTCGCTGAGCTTAACAGAACCCATACCGAAAAGACGTCTTGCATTTATAATGCCTATGCCTCTTAGCTCTATGAAATGACGTATATTTGCAGGAGATGATCCGATAAGCTGTTTATTTGAGATACGTCTTATTTCCACTGCGTCATCCGCAATAAGACGATGACCTCTTTTAACAAGCTCAATAGCTGTCTCACTTTTACCTACGCCGCTGTCGCCCACAATCATAAGTCCTTCACCATAGACCTCCACAAGAACACCATGTCTTGTCACTCTCGGTGCAAGCTCAGTGTTGAGAAGTGATATAAGTGATGCTGAAAGTACAGACGTAGTTTCTCCTGAGCGCAGAACAGGTATTTTATATTTTTCTGCTGCTGACATAAGCTCGCCGTAGGGGATTATGTTTCTTGTGACAATAATAGCAGGGGGCTGAAGTGCAAAGAGCCTTTCAATAACATGGAAACGCTGTTCAGTGCTGAAACGGTTAAGGTAGCTGTTTTCGGTATTGCCGAAGATCATCATTCTTGAATTATCAAAGAAGTCAAGAAAGCCTGTCAGCTCCAGACCGGGACGGGTTATATCACGGGAAACGATTTTTATATTTTCTGGATCCTCCGGCATATAGGCAACTTCAAGGTCTATTTCCTTTATGATTTTTGCCAAAGTCACGGAAAATTTTGATTCCATTTATTACACCTCCGATTATCTTTTGTTTATCTGAAAACACTCTTATATCATTATATACTATTTCAATATATTTTTAAAGCCCTTTTAAAAGAAAACTTGGCAGAAAACTAAAGTTTCCCCATTGCTCCTACTGACACTTTTTATTTAGAGTTTTATGTATGATATGTAAAAAAATCGGAAAGATAATATAGAACCTGAAAAAGCGAGGAAACAGATTGAAACAGATAGCAATACTAATGGAACTATGGAGGTATTACAAAATGGCAAAGAACACCGGTAATATTATTAAAGGTATGGGTGCAGGACTTGTGGCAGGTGTAATGCTTGGCGTTGCAGGAGCTGCCATGATGAAGGATAACAAAAAAGCAAAGAATAAGGCAAACAAGGCACTCTGTGCTGTTGAGAGCTTTATCGATAACGTACAGGATATGTTCAAATAAGCTCGTGAAATATAAATGTTTTCATTCAAAGCACCAGACGATTCGGATAAGCCGGAAAGTCCGGTGTTTTTGTATTCTGAATGAAGTCTGTATGGCGCTGCCTAAGTGATTAATTTTAGTGGGAAAAAATATTATCCGGACTGTACAGGCGCATAAAGTTGAGTTGGCGAAAAAACTTTTATGTTCGGAAAAAAACAGCCGAAACAGCAGACTTTGCGCAAAATAAACTATTGACAAAAGCGTAGAAATATGATAAAGTATAAGTACCTCATTGGAGGTTGTTTTTTTTGTGCCTTTTTTGAGGGAGGCTAAATTATTCCGAAAAACCGGGAGGTGCCGTCATGAGAGTAAAAGTAACACTAGCCTGCACAGAGTGCAAACAGCGCAACTACAACACAATGAAAAACAAGAAGAACGATCCGGATAGGCTTGAGATGAACAAGTATTGCAGATTCTGCAAGAAACATACTCTGCACAAGGAAACGAAGTAAGAGGACGGAGGTACACTATGGCAAAAGAGAAATCGCCAAAAGAAAAGGCGCCAAAAGAAAAATCGCCTAAAAAAGCGGCTAATAAAAAGCCGAATGTTTTTAAGCGAATTGGCAACTACTTCCGTGAAGTCATCAGCGAGATCAAGAAGATCGTTTGGCCTACACCAAAGGCAACATTCAAGAACACGGGTGTCGTGCTTTTGTCTATGCTTATTGTAGGACTTGTCATTTTCGGCGTGGATTCCGGATTATATTACCTTTTCGGTCTTATAATGAATCTTGCCGGAAACTGAGTAAGTAAGGCATTGCCGGACTCCGTATATAGCTGAAAGCAGCGCGTTGACGGAGAAAAGCGTATGTCAGCTTGCAGACACAAAACATTCGGAGGAGATACCTATGCCGGAAAATGAAGCAAGATGGTACGTTGTCCATACATATTCAGGATATGAAAACAAGGTCGCATCGAATCTTGCAACAACTGTTGAGAACAGGGGTCTGAAGGACTTGATCCAGGAGATACGTGTTCCTACGGAAAGAGTTACCGAGATCAAGGATAATAAGACCAAAGAGGTAGAGCGAAAAATTTTCCCCGGATATGTTATCGTGAAAATGATAATGAACGACGAGTCCTGGTATGTCGTGCGTAATATACGAGGATGTACCGGTTTTGTCGGACCAAGTTCGAAGCCTGTTCCGCTATCCGACGAAGAGGTTCTTCGACTTGGTGTTGAAACAAGATCTGTAGAGATCGAGTATAAAGAGGGCGACAGCGTCCGTATTATCGATGGCCCCTTCGAGGATTCGATCGGTGTTGTGGATAGTATCGATCTCCAGAACAACTGCGTTCGTGTCATGATACAAATGTTCGGACGTGAAACTCCTGTGGAGCTTGAACTGAGTGAAGTTGAGCCGCTGGAGTAATGTCATATCTTGTGCGTTTGCATTAAAAAATGTGACTGTATAACGATATGAAAACTGCCGGGATGACCGGTACAAAGCTCCCTGAAAGTCCCTGAGAAAGGGAGAGGGAGTGTTACAAGCTGATAACGGATAATATCCGTTGTTATTGAGGGATTTTTCCCTCGTGGGAGGAAGCGAAAATTTAACATCGCTCCGCAATTTACCACGAATTTTGGAGGTGCAATTAAAATGGCTCAGAAGGTAACAGGCTTTATAAAGCTTCAGATACCTGCCGGCAAGGCAACCCCGGCACCGCCTGTAGGTCCTGCACTTGGACAGCACGGTGTCAACATTATGGCTTTTACAAAGGAATTTAACGAGCGTACAAAGAATGATGCAGGTCTTATTATTCCTGTAGTTATCACAGTATATGCAGACCGTTCATTTACCTTTGTTACAAAGACTCCGCCTGCTGCAGTACTTATCAAGAAGGCTTGCGGAATCGAGACGGCTTCGGGTGAACCTAACAAGAAGAAGGTTGCCAAGATTACCCGTGAACAGGTACAGAAGATCGCCGAGCAGAAAATGCCCGACCTCAATGCAGCAAGCATTGAAGCAGCATGCAGCATGATCGCAGGTACAGCAAGAAGCATGGGTGTCGAAGTCGTAGATTGATCAGAGACCCGAGTGGGAGGAAATAAACTCCGATTTTACCACTGAATAGGGAGGAAAACCAATGAAACACGGTAAAAAATATGTTGATGCCGCAAAGCTCATCGACAAGACAAAAGCTTACGATACAAAGGAAGCAGTTGACGTATGCCTGAAAACAGCTACGGCAAAGTTTGACGAAACAGTAGAGCTTCATGTAAAGCTGGGCGTTGACTCACGTCACGCTGATCAGCAGGTAAGAGGCGCTATCGTTCTTCCTAACGGAACAGGTAAGCAGGTAAGAGTTCTTGCAATATGCAAGGGCGACAACATCCAGAAGGCTCAGGAAGCTGGCGCAGAGTATGTAGGCGCTGAAGAGTTTACTCAGAAGATCCAGAGCGAGGGTTGGATGGACTTTGACGTACTTATCACAACACCCGACATGATGGGTCTTGTTGGACGTCTTGGTAAGGTTCTTGGTCCGAGAGGACTTATGCCTAACCCGAAGGCAGGTACTGTAACACCTGATATCGCAAAGGCTATTAAAGAAGCTAAAGCAGGTAAGATTGAATACCGTCTTGACAAAACAAATATCATTCACTGCCCCATCGGCAAGGTATCATTTGGTACTGATAAGATCACAGAAAACTTCGATGCACTTATCGGCGCTATCATCAAGGCTAAGCCTGCTGCTGCAAAGGGACAGTACATTAAATCATGTGCCGTTACAACAACAATGGGTCCCTCAGTAAGGATCAACCCGTCAAAGATCAACGGTGCAGTCTGATTGAGTTATCTCAATTTCTGAACGAATTGTTAACAGCTCGTATGTCTTTATGACATAACGGGCTGTTTTTATTATATAACAATAGACACAGGTAAGTATCCGCTGCGTGGATGTTACCTGTGTCTTTTCTTTTGGAAATCGGTTATTTATTAAATTGATCGTCAAGGCAGTTCAAAACGGAAGTTACCTTCGTCATCTGCTACGAATTTAAGAGTCTTGATATACTTGTTGTAGAAGTTGTCCATTTCAGTTTGTTCAGCAGTTATTTTTGCTTCGTCATATATTTTGGCAACAAGCTTTTTACCGTTGTACTGCATAAGGGACGGAAGGTATTTTTTCAGCATCCTGAAAAGTACAAATTTCTTGAACTCATCTATCTTTCCGGTGCCGAAATCATCAATAGCACAATAAAATATTTCATGCATAGAAAGGGTCTTTTTGATGGCATCGCTGACTTTTGAATATTCAAACATCATAAGAAAATGTGCATTGGGCAGGGAAGAGATAAGTCCCCAATAATCGGAGTCACTGGAAAACAGAATGAATGAAGATATCCTGTTCTGATAATGCTCCATACATACCTCTGCTGTCATTTTTATATCCACAAGACTCTTAGCTTCTTTTACGCGTTCTACCATGATATGCTCTACAGGCAGTGTAACAAATTTTTCAATAAGATCCCAGCCGGGATTAGTGTGAATATCGTCAAATAGTATTATCTTCTGTATTTTAGCGATCTCAAAACGGTTCAGCCCTGCTATAACGCTGCAAAGCTTGTAAGGATTGGAGTTTTCACAGTCAACAACTATTTCTACACTATCAGTATCATTTATGAATTGATAAATTTTTTCTTTTATATCTTCATCTGCTTCCCTGTAGTTTGACTTTGTAATATAGCTGTCATTATGAAGTCTGTAAACTATCGTAAAAAATCTTACATCGTCAAACAGCATACCGCCGCAGTTATATGGCTCCCAGTGTATATATTGTTGAAACGGATAAAATTCTCTGTTTGCCATATATTTTGCAAATTCGCCCTTGATAACTTTTTCCTGAGTGAAGCGAGGGATGATAAAAAGGTCTTTTATATAATTCCAGTTGGCATATTCAGGGAAGAGGTTCTTACATCTGTTAATATTATCACTGATGTATTTGTTAATGGTTTCCATATATTTAGAGGAGCTGCCGTTGCTTTTAATAATTTTGATACCCCATTCTTCAAGAGTTAAAATATTTTTAGTATCAAACCAATCAAGCTTGTCTATGTTTGTAAGGTTGTTTTTCATTTCAATATCAGTTTTTTTGAAATTCATCATAAGAGCTGTTCGCAGCTTGCAAAGGTACCGTATTATCCTGCAATTCTGATTTTCGTTAAGCTCATCTATCAGATCAAGATTTTCCTCTCCAATCTGTTTTACTATATTCATACGAATACCTATCATAAAAGCAACTGTTGTTACAATGTTTTTTGTATAAGCCATAAACTGCCTCCTTTATATATTTATCTGACTGTTTGAAAAAATGACCCGGTATGCCCAAAAACATACCGGGTCGTAAGATGTTGATATATTAGCCCTCCTGAGGAGCACCTACGGGACAGACACCAGCGCAAGCACCGCAATCGAGACAAGCGTCAGCATCTATTTCATACTTGCCGTCGCCCTCAGAAATTGCGCCTGCGGGACATTCACCAGCACAAGCACCACAAGAAATGCATTCATCAGAAATTTTGTAAGCCATAGTATAGCCTCCTTTATATTTGATGAGACAATTATAGCATAACAACTCGGAAAAATCAATAGTAGTTACGACTTTTTAATTCCATTTTTGCACAATTTTACAAAGATCATATCTGGCAATTTTAACAGCTTAAACATATACTTATCCTATACTGAAAGTTAATTGTTATGAAATAATCAGAAATAAAGAGAAAATCGAAGAAATAAAGAGTATCCACATGATAAGATAATTAAAAACATATTATTCTGACTTTTACTGACTTTGACCTTTTCTGACTATCAGTATATAATAAGCTTACAAGGTCAAAGAAAGTCAAAGACAAAACAAAAAAGAGTTCAAAAAACGGATGTGATAACAATGAAGCTTAAAGACAAGGCAGCGTACATTCTTCTAAGAGTTTTGACAAACCGATACATTATGCTATATCTGCAACAACAGAAACAACTGCCGAAGGGTGCAGTTAAGTGGGGTGATAAGTATGAAAATGAGCGATATGGTGGCACAGTACATTATCAGGATGCTTGATGAATGTGACGGCAATGCGGAAATAAAGCGCAATGAGCTTGCAAACGATCTTGGATGCGTGCCAAGTCAGATCAACTACGTTATTACGTCACGTTTCACGCCTGAACAGGGTTATATTGTAGAGAGCAGGCGAGGCGGCGGTGGATATATAAGGATAACGAGAGTCACAACGGACAGACGGGTAGCAATCATGCACATAGTCAATTCCATTGGCGGAAGCATTTCTCTGTCTGCTGCAAGCACAATACTTGACAACATGGTGTTACAGCAGATGATATCCGACCATGACAGGCTTCTTATCATGTCAGCACTTTCCGATAAAGCATATGCAGCTGTTCCTCAGGAACTGCGGGATCCGCTGCGGGCAGCAGTGATGAAGAATATGCTGATGACGTTAGTTGTTCTGCAAAACTGAACATTAGAAAACAAATCTAAAACTAAAAATGGAGGTAATACTTATGTTATGTCAGTCATGCGAAAAGAAACAGGCAAACACTCATATAAAAACAATTCTTAACGGAGAGCTGAAAGAATACGATCTTTGCAGCGAATGTGCAAAGAAGCTTGGATACGGTTCAGTATTCGGCGGATTTGGTTTTGATCTGGATAAGCTGTTCGGCAGCTTTATGGATGGTATTGCCGCCCCGAAAACCAAGAAACGCTGTCAGTGCTGCGGCAGCAGCTTTGAGGATATTGCAAAATCAGGCAAGGTAGGATGTGCGGAATGTTATGACACCTTCTATGAAGAATTGCTTCCCTCTGTGCAGCGGATACATGGAAGGACCTCACACATGGGCAAGCTTGCACATTCGGCTGGCACTGAGGTAAAGCTCAAAAATGAAATAGCAAAATGCCGCGCTGAACTTGAGCAGGCAATAAAGGCTCAGGAGTTTGAAAGAGCTGCGGAGCTGAGGGACAAGATCATAGAGCTTGAAAAAAACTCAGCTGCAAATGCGGATAAAAACGGAAAGGAGTGAGCACTATGTCAGTAAACAAATACAGCGACCTTAAAAACGTAAATGATGTAGTAATAAGCACAAGGATAAGATTTGCAAGAAATCTCAGGGAGTTTCCCTTTCCATGCAGGCTCAGTGATGAAAACAAGCGAAAAGTCTCTTCCATAGTCAAGGAGGCTGTGCTTGATGGTCATTCGGCAATTGCCCATAGATTCAGATATATTCAGATGTCAGAGCTTACACAGGAAGAAGCGGTATCCCTTGTTGAAAGGCATCTTGTCAGTCCTGAGTTTATATCCGACAGACAGGGTAGAGGACTTCTTCTCCTCGACGATGAATCCGTCAGCATTATGATAAATGAAGAGGATCACGTAAGGATACAGGTAATAGGCTCAGGTATGAAGCTTGATGAACTGTACGATCTTGCTGATAAGATAGATACACTTCTCGACGAACAGCTGAACTTCGCTTTCAATGAAAAATTAGGATATCTTACACAGTGTCCTACAAACATAGGTACAGGAATGAGAGCTTCACTGATGCTTCATCTTCCTGCGCTGAAGGAAAGCGGAGCCATGAACAAGATAAGCGCATCTCTTTCAAAGCTTGGACTGGCACTGAGAGGACTTTACGGCGAGGGAACAGAACCCAGCGGAGCAATATATCAGCTTTCAAATCAGGTGACTCTCGGAATAACCGAAAAAGAAGCGATCAAAAATCTTCGTGATATTGCCTGCCAGCTTGTTACACAGGAACGCAATGCAAGAGAGACTCTCTCACACAATATAAATGTGCTTGACAGTATTTACCGTTCCTACGGACTTTTACTGTATTCAAGGCTTATGAGCAACAACGAGTGTATGAAGCTGCTTTCAAATGTCCGCTTCGGCGTAGAGATGGGGTTGTTTGAGAATATCGACTTTGACACTGTTAACCGTCTTATAATCGAGATTCAGCCTGCGACTCTTATGAAGAACATCGGCAAAAAGCTTTCGGCTCAGGAGAGAGATCATATCAGAGCAGAGCTTGTACGTACTGCCCTGATACAGCCAAAGATCCCTGCAAGTCATAGGATCGAAAAACAAAGCACAGAAAATAGAGAATAATGGTCGGTAGTTTTAATAAAACGATCAGACCTTAAACAAAGAACAAGAGGAAAACGGGTAAAGAACACATGGAGGTGTTATTATGTATAAATTCAACGGTTTTACAGAAAAAGCAAACAACGCTATCAACCTTGCAATAGAGTCCGCAGAACAGTTCGGACATACCTACGTGGGCAGTGAACACATCCTGCTCGGACTTCTCAGAAATAATGACGGTGCCGCCTTTACAGTGCTTGATAAATGCGGCGCATCCGAGGAAGAGCTTACTGAACTTATCAAAAAGGGAATAGGCACAGGGGAGCCAACAAAGCTTTCTCCTGAGGATTTCACTCCAAGAACAAAGCGTGTACTCCAGACAGCAATGATGCAGGCGGCTCAGATGGGTCATAACTATGTGGGTACGGAGCATATTCTCATAGCTGTTATTTCCGATGCCGACAGCTATGCTGTGAGATTTTTCGGCAAAATGAATGTTCGTGTATCGGATATTGTCAATGCTTTGAAGGATACTCTTGGAGGAAGCGGTTCAGAAAGCGAGTACATCTCCGGTGAACCCGACAGCAAGAGAAGCTCAGGCGGCAGTACAAAGATGCTTGATAAGTTTGGCAGAGATCTTACAGATATCGCTTCAAAGGGCGGTATTGATCCGGTTATCGGCAGACAGGAAGAGATCGACAGAGTTATCCAGATACTCTCACGCCGTACCAAGAATAACCCGTGCCTTATCGGCGAACCGGGCGTAGGTAAGACAGCCGTTGCAGAAGGTCTTGCACTGAAAATAGTTTCGGGTGATGTTCCAGAACCGCTTAAAGATAAGCGTATCGTTGCCCTTGACCTTACAAGTATGATAGCAGGCACGAAGTACAGAGGAGATTTTGAGGACAGAATAAGCAATGCTATAGACGAGGTCAAAAAGTCCGGTAATGTCATACTTTTTATTGACGAGCTTCATACGATAATAGGAGCAGGTTCGGCAGAGGGTTCTGCGGATACTGCCAATATTTTAAAGCCTTCTCTTGCAAGAGGAGATTTTCAGGTCATTGGCGCAACTACAATAAACGAGTACAGAAAGTATATTGAGAAGGACGCCGCACTTGAAAGACGTTTCCAGCCGGTAACTGTAGGAGAGCCTACAGAAGATGAAGCCGTTGAGATACTCAAAGGACTCAGAGACAGATACGAGGCACATCATAAGGTAAAGATCAGTGACGAAGCTATAGACGCAGCCGTAAAGCTTTCATCACGGTATATCGCAGACAGATTTCTGCCGGACAAAGCAATAGATCTTATTGATGAAGCAGCGTCCCGTGTTCGTCTGAGAGCATACACTGCCCCTGACGATCTTCAGGAAACAGAAAACCGCATAAAGGCACTTGAACAGGAAAAGGCAGAAGCAGTGAACACTCAGGACTTTGAACGTGCTGCAAAGCTCCGTGACGAGGAGAAGCAGCTCAAAGAAGAGCTTGAAAACAAAAAGAAGCAGTGGCAGGAAAAAAATGAGCAGAGAAACGGAGAGGTAAGTGCAGAGGATATCGCAGAGATCGTATCTTCATGGACAGGAGTTCCTGTTGTGCAGCTTACTCAGGAAGAGAGCCAGAGACTTCTGAAATTAGAGGATATCCTGCACGAAAGGATAATCGGACAGGATGAAGCTGTGTCAGCTGTATCAAGAGCCATCAGACGCGGCAGAGTCGGACTTAAAGACCCGAATCGTCCCGTAGGTTCGTTTATCTTCTCAGGTCCCACAGGTGTTGGTAAAACAGAGCTTTGCAAAGCTCTTGCACAGGCAATGTTCGGTGATGAAAACGCAATGATACGTTTTGATATGTCGGAGTTTATGGAAAAGCATACGGTGTCAAAGCTCATCGGTTCACCTCCGGGTTACGTAGGATATGACGAGGGCGGACAGCTCACAGAGAGTGTACGCAGACATCCATATTCTGTACTTCTCTTTGACGAGATAGAAAAGGCTCATCCTGATGTATTCAATATGCTCCTCCAGATACTCGATGACGGCAGACTGACGGATTCACAGGGACGTCATGTAAACTTCCGTAATACCATTATCATTATGACCTCAAACGTAGGTGCAAGGATGATAACTGAAAAGCAGAAGAACCTTGGATTTTTCGGCGGCGAAGAATCAAAGGAGAATGATAATGTAAAGATCAGGGAGTCGGTGCTGTCCGAGCTTAAGCAGGTGTTCAAGCCGGAGTTTTTGAACAGAGTAGACGATATTATAGTGTTCAACAAGCTTACAAGTGATGATATCTGCAAGATAGCAGAAAATCTTCTTGTATCCCTGAAGGGTCGTCTTGTGGATATCGGAGTAGAGGCAGAGTTTTCTGATGATGCTATAAAGGCTGTGGCTGATGCAGGCTTTGACGATATCTACGGCGCAAGACCCTTGAAAAGAGCTATACAGACCCATATAGAGGACGCAATCTCTGAAAAGCTGCTTGACGGCAGCATAAAGGCAGGCGAAAAAGTGTTCTGCACCTACAAAGACGGCAAGTACGTTTTTGAAAGCGAGGAGTTAAAATAAATGGATATAAGAACAGGTCACGGCTATGATGTGCATAAGCTTACAGAGAACAGAAAGCTCATTATCGGCGGCATAGAGATTCCCTATGAAAAGGGGCTTTTAGGACACTCGGATGCTGATGTACTGACACACGCCATAATGGATTCACTTTTAGGAGCGGCGGCACTGGGGGATATAGGAACGCATTTTCCTGACAATGACCCTGCCTACAGCGGCGCAGACAGCATAGAGCTTCTTAAGAAGGTGTGCGTTCTGATAAAGGAAAGCGGTTACACCATATCCAATATAGATGCTACGGTTATCGCGCAGCAGCCTAAGCTGAAACCATATATTGAAGCTATGCGCAGTAAACTGTCAGATGTCATGCAGCTTCCCATTGATCGCATCAGTATAAAGGCTACTACAGAGGAACATCTGGGCTTTACCGGAAGGCTTGAAGGAATATCTGCGCATTGTGTTTCACTGATATATAAACAGTAAGGCTGATAATATTAAACAGTGTTTTGTATGCAAAAAAAACTCTCAATCTGACAAAAAGTGTGCTATAATAAGCTTGAGAAAAACTTGCAGGGGTTGATAACATGACGGGTTACGAAAAAGCGGTCGCCTTATGGCGGAGCCGGAGCATTTTGAATGACGCTGAGCTTGCAGAAGCTTTAAACGGACACAGCATTGCATTTGCTTATCACTCAGGAAAGATCGAAAACGAGCATATTACTTACCATGACACAAGAGAGATTTTTGATCATGATGGTGTAACCTCCTACACCGGTGATTTGAGAACGCTTTTTGAGATAAGAAACGCAAAGAGTGCTTATGAACTGTTCCTGATATCTTTCAAAGAAAGGCGAACTATAGATGAGAGTCTTATCAAAGAATTTCAGTTCAGGCTCACTGAAAACACCTATAACACCCGTCGGTATCGATTAGGTGAGCGTCCGGGGGAGTATAAGCGTCACGATTATGTGACAGGAAAAGAAGAGATAGGCGCAGCTCCTGAGGATGTAGCCGAGGAAATGTCAGAACTGCTTGATGAGCTGCAAGATATATCAGATGATAAAGCACTTACCGCAGCAGCATATTTTCATGCAAAGTTTGAAAATATACATCCCTTTGCTGACGGTAACGGACGAACCGGTCGGCTGCTTATGAATTATTTTCTTATCCTTCACTACCATCCTCCGATCATTATTCACGAA
Organism: uncultured Clostridia bacterium; assembly: GCA_946186665.1. GTDB lineage: Bacteria > Bacillota > Clostridia > Oscillospirales > Acutalibacteraceae > UBA1213. The sequence goes on from CAMHOE010000010.1 coordinate 15,992, forward strand.
GAAGATCGCCGCAGTTATTTTGAGGCATTGGAGGCATGGGACAGCTTACAGGATCTTGCCCCATTGATAGCTTTTCTGAAAGAGCAAACGGCAAAAACATGGCAAAAGCAGATCGAGCGGTCGGAGAAGAAAAACCATTTGAAAAACAAAACATAAAAATAAAAAAACAAACAGCAGGCATATCATCCTGATAAGGGTAATGTGCCTGCTGTTGATATTTGTGTTATGATAGAAAACTTTCAGATTATTATTCAGCCTTACGGCAGTATATGTTATCTTCTGACGGGTATGTTTTTCTCATGCAGATAATCTTTCAGTTCACCTATTGAAATTTCACCGAAATGGAACAGTGAAGCAGCCAATACTGCATCTGCTTTACCTGCGGTGAAGGCGTCATAGAAATGTTCAAGCTTACCTGCGCCGCCTGATGCAATAACAGGTATTCCGACATTTTCAGATACAGCTCTTGTCAGTTCAAGGTCATATCCGTTCTTTACTCCATCGCAGTCCATGCTTGTAAGAAGTATCTCTCCGGCTCCTCGTTTTTCTGCTTCAACAGCCCATTTCAGAACATCCTTTTCGGTATTTATCCTGCCGCCGTTTATATATACATCCCAACCGCTGTTATCATCGCGTCTTTTAGCGTCAATTGCAGTAACTACACATTGGCTGCCGAATTTATAAGCAGCTTCGTTGATTATCTCAGGTCTGTGTACAGCTGCGGAGTTTACAGAAACTTTATCAGCACCTGCGCGGAGTATCGCAGTAAAATCCTCCACCGTGCGTATGCCTCCGCCAACTGTAAAGGGGATGAATACGCTGTCTGCCACAGCCCTTACTATATCAACAATGATATTTCTTGCATCACTTGATGCTGTAATATCCAGAAGCACCAATTCATCTGCGCCTTCTCTGTCGTAAACTCTTGCACATTCCACAGGGTCGCCTGCGTCACGCAGGTTTACAAAGCTTGTGCCTTTTACAACTCTTCCGTCTTTCACATCCAGACAGGGAATTATTCTTTTTGCGTACATTGTCATTACCTCCCTGTAAGCTCCACAAAATTATTAAGTATCTTCAATCCGATATTGCCGCTTTTTTCCGGATGAAACTGTGTTGCAAAAATATTATTATACTGTACTGCAACATCAAGCTCCGTTCCGTAGTGTGTTCTTGCGCTGACTATGCTCTCATCCTCTGCTTTGAGGAAATATGAATGTACAAAATAAACGTATGGTTCATCATCTATCCCCTTAAAGATACCGTCATGCTTTCTGATATCCAGAGAGTTCCAGCCCATATGTGGGATCTTGAGTTCGCCGCCTTTATCAGGTATTTTAGTGATACTGCCTTTAAGCAGTCCCAGTCCCTTAACTCCGGGACTTTCATCACTTCCTTCAAAAAGCAGCTGCAAGCCAAGACAGATACCAAGAAACGGTTTACCTTCCCTGATAAATTCCTTAACAGCCTCAGCGGCACCTGAGCGTTCCATACAGTCCATAGCGTCCGCAAACGATCCTACGCCCGGAAGAATTGCTCCATCCGCACGGAGCAGTTCTTCTTTTTTATTAGTAATAATATTGTCACAGCCAATAAAATTAAGTGCCTTTACAACGCTTTGAAGATTTCCTGCGCCATAATCGATAACAGCGATCATTTTCATCATCCCTTTTCATATTTGACCGGGCGCAGAGCCTGCGCACCCGAATTGCGGCGCAAAGCTTGCGCACCCGATTAGTGCTCCAAATCTTTATTATTTTTTACTTTGTGTCCGCGTCTCAAAAATAATTTGATAAACAAATTCTACCACATCTCCATAAGAATTACAATAATATTTTATGTTATGATTTGAACTGTATAATCATCAATTCCGGAAATCTTAACTTTGAGCCTTTGAAATAATGTTGGTTATTATTTACAAATTATAGTACTGAACTTTTATTATACAGATGGAAAAACCTGTTGACATATGAAAATTGATAGTATATAATTTGTATAATGTATATATACAATTTCGGAGGTAAACAGATGGATATAATTATCAGCAATTCCATCGGTAAGCCTATCTACGAGCAGATCAGCACACAGATAAAGGAAATGATAATGAGAGGCGAATTGATGGAGGGAGAAGCGCTGCCCTCTATGCGCAATCTTGCGCAGCAGCTTCGTATAAGCATTATCACAACAAAGCGTGCGTATGAAGATCTTGAACGGGATGGTTTTATAGAATCATTCACAGGAAAGGGAAGCTTTGTGCGTGCACAGAATCAGGAGCTTCTGCGTGAAGAGGGACTGCGTCAGATAGAAAGCGGGCTTATGCAGACGGTAGAGAAGGCAAAACAATGCGGAGTGGAGCTTGATGAGTTGATCGAGCTTATCAGGTTAATGTATGGAGGAGAATGATCATGAGTGAGACAGTAAACGCAATAGAGATAAGCGGTCTGACAAAAAAGTATGACGGCTTTACGCTTGACAATGTAAGCTTCAATGTACCGAAGGGAACGGTAATGGGCTTTATCGGACAGAATGGCGCCGGAAAGACTACAACCATCAAGCTTATGCTGAACCTCATTAAAAAGGACAGCGGTACAATAAAGATGCTTGGACTTGACAATGTGGAAAAGGAAAAAGAGGTAAAGTCAAAGATATCGGCAGTTTTTGATGAGCTGCCATTTCATGAGACTATCAATGCAAATCAGCTGTCTGTGATTCTTTCGGGAGTATTCAGCGGTTGGGAGAAGAATACATATTTTGAATATCTGGATCGTTTTGCACTGCCCAGAAAAAAACGTTTCAGCGAGTTTTCAAAGGGTATGAAAATGAAACTGCAAATTGCTGCGGCACTGTCCCATGGTGCAAAGCTTCTGATAATGGATGAAGCCACAACGGGACTTGACCCCGTTGTCAGAAATGAGATACTGGATATCTTTCTTGAATATCTACAGGATGAAACCAATAGTATATTGCTTTCATCACATATAACAACCGATCTTGAAAAAATAGCAGACAGTGTGACGTTCATTGATAAGGGCAGGATACTTCTCAGCGGCGGAAAGGATGAGACGGTAGAAGCTCACGGACTGATAAAATGTAAAAAGAACGAATACAAGGACATTGACCCTGCCGATATAATAAGTGCAAGGCTTACGGATTTCGGTGCAGATGTAATGATCAGCGATAGGAAAAAAGCCGCAAAAAAATACAGCGGTCTTGTAATAGACGATACAACGCTGGAAGAGATAATGCTGTTTTACGTTCGCCGTGATAAAAAGGAGTGGATCTGATGAAAAGCTTACTCTATAAGGATCTTGTGATCTCACGCAAATACTACATTATGGCATTTATTTATTGTATGTTGATCGCTTTATGTATGTTTCTGATAAGGCTCAGTATGAGCTGCGGTAATCTTTCGCATGACGAGGAAATACTTTACAGCCTGAAAAATAATCTCTGGCTCCTGCAATATACTCCATGTGTGTGTTTGATGATCTCGTTTGCAATTGACGGAGGAACAATATATTCTGATGTAAATTCAGGTTGGAACAGATTTTGTTCTACTACTTCTGTCGGAGAAGAGAGGATAGTTCTTTCAAAAATGCTTTCACGTTTTGTATCAGTTACAGGAGCGTATATTTTCAGTTACATTTATCTGGTAATATTTTCCCTTGTGGGAGGGGACTATATCACTCTTGATATCGCAGCCGCTATTACCGCAGTTTATGCAGTATCACTGATATTATCATTTTTAAATATAATGACTGTTTTTACTGTAAAAAAGAAGCAGTCTGCTCAGCTTATAGGAGTTGCCGCTATAGGTGTTGTTGGTACGTGTCTTTCGGGTTTTCTTATGATTAAAATGGATACATTAAAGGCAGCGGACGATATAGATCTGTTCGATTTTTTCAGGACGGAGTTTGAACCTTTGAAGCCGTATTTCCTTCCTGTTTCCATAGCTGTACTTGCTGCTGTTGTATGTATATCCTATATTGTTTCAGTGAAGATGCTGAAAAGGAGGGAAAACTGATGCTCGGACTTTTATACAAAGAGCTTATCATACATAAAAAGCAGTTCTTCTGGGCAATTCCATTTATACTGTTTTTCTCCTTATGGACAATAATACCGCCGGCTGTGACGCCGGATCTTACGGATATGGAATTAGGCTTGGTCCTGATTTTGTGTGCAATTGTTGTAATGATAACCGTAGGAATGTTTGAACAGGGATTATTTGAAGCTGACGAGAGAAAGGTATGGCAGGCATATATCATATCCACTCCAAAGGGAAAATACGGACAAATCGGTTCAAAATATCTGTTCAATGCGATACTTTCCTCTTTGGTCATCGGGATACTTTGTGTACTGTTCCTTATTTCGGGAAGTATAAACGGCACTGATGTCAAGGTATATATGAATTTGCTGGTATGGTTTTTGAGTGTACAGCTTATGATACGATCTTTAGAGACTCCATTTATAGTTCGTTTCGGAAGCAAGCACGGTAATATGTACAGGATGGTGTTGTTGGCAATTATAACTATGGCAGTCATAGTTTATGGTTTATTCGGTGATCTGTCTGTATTTGGTTCAATGGAGGACTTTGTTTTCAAGTTTGGTGATTTTATAAAAGACAGCTCAAAGTATATACAGTGGATAGCGCTTGTTGTCTGTGCAGTACTGTACTTTATATCATATCTTATCTCCTGCCTGTTATATATAAAAGGTGGAGAACACTATGATAAATAGCCGGAAGCTTTGTGCTTAGTGGTCAGAATAATAGTTTCACAAACAAATGCCTGACGTTGCAGCAATATAAATGCTGAGCCGTCAGGTATTTGTTTTTTAGATGATCTCAGTTTGGTTATTTGTTTTTCTAAGACGAAAAAACTATCCCTATGTACGGATGTGTGACCGCACTGGACAACTTAGAATACATATGCTTTTACTTACTCCGTCCGCATCATGCTTCATAGAGGAGCGGAAAAAGTGAATAGTGAATGGTGAAAAACGAATAGTGAATAGTTGTGGCATTTTTGCTATGCGCCCGTAGGAAGTGCCCATGGGGTACGAACGCCAACGCGAATTGGGAGTTCAGGCTCTGCACCGCGAATCGGCACCAACACACCGCGAATCGGCACCGCAGCTTGCCGGTTGACAAATGGGGGAAAGTTTGGTATAGTAAGTGTGAAATGAATACTGAGGAAATACGGTTCGAGGACTGCATGAAAGTGCGGTCGGTAGGTAATTGGGAATTTGGTGGAAATCCAAAGCAACCGTCATTACCGTGATCGGCAGAAGCCGAAAGTCGGAATACTCCCGTGTTTTTTGGTATCGCAGTCTTGGACGAAGAAGAAGTGCAGCCGATTTACAGTGAACCTGTGTCGAATTGTACCCTTTTTCGGCATGGTCAGTTTGTGTTACCTGAAATCAGTTGCGCTTCCTCTTTTTCGGGAGGAAGCTATTTTTTTGGGAGCGAATGTTATGGACAGCAGGGAGAAAACAGAACGCGCATTGAAACTTCTCCGTGAAAAAGCCGATGAACTGCAAAGACTTCCAAAACGCAGTGACTTCAGCGGCGAGGATGTTTGCTTTATCAAACAGAAACTGGGGCCGTGGCCTCGCGCTCTTGAAGCTGCCGGTCTGAAGGAAAAGCAGGAGATAAGCTCCAAAGAAAAAAGCCGCCTGAAACGTGAAAGACGAAAAAAAGAACTGAAGAAAAGGAGACAAAACTGATGAAGAGAACAAAAACCGTCATGTCATTACTGACAGCTTCGGCAATTGCAGGAACAGCGTTTGCATTGCCTGTGTGGGCAAAAACCGAAGATAATAAAGTGCGTATTGTGATAGAAAACAATACCCTTTCTGAGGAGGACGGAGCTGCCTGGACAGGTGTCCTTGTGGATGAATGGGTGGAGATAAATGATGATTCTACCGCAGCGGGATTACTTCTTGATACACTCACGTCGAAGGGTTTTACACAGAGCGGCGCAGAATACGATTATATTACGGAGATAAACGGACTTTCAAGTGAAGACGGCGGCTCAATGGGCAGCTGGATGTTCACGCTTGACGATTGGTTTACCGACGAGGGAATGTCAGCCTATACCGTAAGCTCCGGAAAACTTGAAAGCGGAGATGAGATCTGCTTTATGTTCAGCTGCGCATGGGGCGCAGATATCGGATATGACTGGTCGGGAACAGATACTTCGCTCTCGGGCGTGGATATCAGCGGCGGAGAACTGACCTCTGATTTTTCACCTGAGGAGAAGGAATATACTCTTAATGTCACTGATGACAGCGTGATAACTGTTTATCCTCATGCCGCAAATAAAGCTTATCGTGCAAAGGTATATAAAAACAATTACACTCCTGCGGAAATCGGCACGGATGTAAAGTTCGGACAGGAAATTTCCGTAGAGGACGGCGATACAATTATCATAGGTGTTGCAAACAGCTCATGGATGCAGTACAATTACAATGGTGCCGAAGAAAGTATTTATACGATAACTGTAAATGTTGAAGCACCTGATATAGATATAGCTGTACAAGAGGCAGAAAGCTATATTTCTGCAATAGGTACCGTTACCGAAAGCAGCGGCGAGGCAATAAGACTGGCACGCAGTTTTTATGACAGCCTTACACCTGAACAGCAGAGCCAGGTCTCAAACTATGATGTCCTTCTTCAGGCTGAGGAGGAATTTGCAAAGCTTGAAAAAAGCACCGTCTTTACGATCGACCAGATGAGAGATGCGTACAAATCACTTCTTCCGGAAACAGCAGTATTTGGAAATGAGTGGGATGTTATTAACGTTTCGCGTTTCGGACTTATGACAGATGATATCGCAAATGGATATATCATGAGCGTTAAGGATGCGCTTGAAACATCGGGCAGCTCAAAGCTCAGCAATACAAGATCAACGGTTAATTCCGGTGTTGCTGCCGCGCTTACATCAGTAGGCGCAGATCCGACAGACTTTTACGGATTTAATCTGCTTGAGCCTCTTGCGGACTTTGAATACGTAAGTGCTCAGGGCGTGAACGGTTCTGTGTACGCGCTTATAGCCTTTGATCTGCACGATTATGAGATACCTACGGCGGCTGAGGGAGCAGTACAGACAACAAGAGGGCTTCTTATAGATGATATTCTCTCCGCTCAGTATGAGGACGGCGGATGGACAATAGACACATGGTCCGGAACTGATGATGGTTCTGATGCTGATATGACAGCTATGGCTTTGCAGGCACTTGCACCTTATTATGACAGCAGTGAAAGTGTAAAGACTGCGGTAGATAAGGCGCTTGTTTTCCTGTCTGATAATCAGAATGATGACGGAGCGTTCAGATCATATGGCAGCTATGACTGTGAGAGCTGTGCTCAGGTTTTTAATGCGCTTTGCTCACTTGGAATAGATATCGACACAGATGGACGTTTCATCAAAAACGGCATGACAGTTTATGATGCACTTCTCAGCTTCTGTGATAAAGACAGCTTTGAGTTTTCGCATTATATCGGTTCAGAAACAAGCTATATATCTACATATCAGGCATATTCTGCACTTGCTGCATACTACCGCAGTGTAAATGAAATGTCATCATTTTTTGATATGAATGATGTTGCACTGACTGTATACAGCGCAGGGGAGACATCAGAAGAAACTTCAGAGGAGAGTTCAGACACTTCTACAGAGGAAAGCTCAAATGATGTTTCAGAAGTAAGCACTGAGGAAAAAAGCGACGAGGAAAAAAGCGATGCTGTGACAGACATCAGTGAGATCAAAGATAATAATGAAAGCAAGGAAGCTACGGTCAGCACTACAGAGAGCAGCGTATCCGATAGCAGCAGAAAGAGTTCTGTTTCCACTGTATCAGGCAATACATCTGCTGCGGCAAGCACCAATACCGTTAATACTGGTGATAATACTATTTTCTGGCTGGTTCTTGCTGCGATGATCGTTTCATGCACAGCTGTGGCAGCAGCTTCACGTTTCAGGAAAGAATGATATCTCCGGGCTGTCCCGAAAAACGGGGCAGCCTTTGTCAGTTTATGAAACTACTTTCTGTTGATATTGAGCAAGGGGTAATTATATGAAAGAATGGTTTGTTAATAACAAAAAATCAATCATTATAACGGCAGTTGTAATATTAACGCTTGCTGCATCATTTTTCCTTGTCGGTCAGCCGGAAGGCTCTGGAAAGAAAACAGAGAGCCATGTCAGTTACACTGGCAGTATAATAAGCCGTGAAGAAAGCCCTGGTAAAAATGCTGTATCTGAACATGAAAAAATAAATAATTCCACATATGATGCGATATCGGATGTATCGAAAGCCGTTTCAGACAACAGTATAAACGAGGAAGAGAAGCAGGCTTCAAGTTCAGAATCACGGATAGATATATCGTCTGATGAGATAACCGTAGTTTCAGAATTATCTGAAACCGTAAGCTCTGAGATCAGCAATGGCACAAGTGCTGTCAGTGATGTTGATGATGGTATTGTGGAATATCAGCTCAGCGAAGTGCCGTACACAGATGTTGAACAATATGTCAGCGTTAATGAAGAAAGCAAACTTGAAAGCCTGTATAATGAAGCCACTATAGTCAGCAGTAATTCTTCTGAAATGTCAAAGCGTGAAGAAAACAGCAATGTTCAGAGCTCTACAGCTTCACGGGATATAATTACATCATCACAGGAGTCATCACACGACACTCAGCCCTCGCAGGAAGAAAAGGAATCTTCTGTGCGTCCTGTGGAAGCCGATGAATCCGCAGAACAATGTACAATATCAATAAGCTGTGCAAATCTTCTTGATAATATGGATAAATTAAAGAAGAACAAACGCTCGTTAGTACCTGAGGATGGAGTAATACTAAAAGAAACAAAGGTTACAATAAACAGCGGAGACAGCGTTTTTGATATAACAAAACGCATTTGCACCGAGAACATGATCCCCCTTGAATTTACACTTACTCCTTTGTACAACACTGCATATATAGAGGGAATATATAATCTGTATGAGTTTGACTGCGGAAGCGGCTCAGGCTGGATGTATACAGTCAATGGTATTACACCGAGCGTCGGATGCTCTGATATTACTGTAAATGACGGCGATATCATCCATTGGTACTATACCTGTAATATGGGCAAAGACGGAGAATGAACTATAAAAATGTGGAATGTGGAAAGTGGAATGGAGATGTGTTTCGATGAAGCATCATCAGAAGGTGTGTTTGGATCACGAAAACAAATTATAGTAAAATATGCTTCACTTTGACTTGAACTGACCACTGCTAAAGGAAAGAGGTGACAGAAGAAATGGACAACGCCTTTTCAAGAATACACCCGGCTGTACAGGCAGTGTATTTTATTGTCGTTATGATTTTAACAATGTTTATACTGCATCCGTTTTTTCTGATAATATCCTTTGTATCGGCGGTGATTTTTTATGTTTATATTGGCGGCAGAAAGGCACTGGGCACAATGATAAAATTCATATTTCCTATGTCGGTGCTTGTTGCCCTGATAAATCCGCTGTTCAATCATGCAGGAGTAACAATTCTTTGTTACCTTCCCAGCGGCAATCCGCTGACACTTGAGTCTCTGATATTTGGCGGAGTGTCGGGTGTGCTTTTTTCAGGTATTATGCTGTGGTGTATGTGCCTGAGATACACGATGTCAAGCGACAGAGTCATATATCTTTTCGGACGCGCAGCCCCGAAGCTCGGACTGTTTATTTCTATGATACTGCGTTTTGTACCGAAGCTTTCTGCCCGTACAAAGCAGGTCAGAGCCGCTCAGAAAAGTATTGGCAGAGACATAAATCAGGGTTCGCTTCCAAGAAGGATTTCAAATGCAATAAGGATAATTTCAGTTATGATAGGCTGGACAATGGAAAATTCCATTGATACTGCGGATTCACTTAAAAGCCGTGGCTATGGTCTTATGCGAAGGACGTCATTTTCGCTTTTTCACTTTGAGCTACGTGACGGCATAGTGCTTGCATTAATTATCATTTTTGCAGGCGCAGTGTTTACCGGATATTTTTCCGGCAGAGAAGAATTTGATTATTTTCCTGCTATATCGCCTGTGGTATCTGATATCATGGATATTTTTATTCTATGCGCATATGCACTTCTGTGTATCATGCCGCTGATGATATGTATAAAGGAGGATGTAAAGTGGAAGTTTATTCAGTCAGAGATCTGACCTTTACTTATCCGCAGGCAGACTCTCCTGCACTGAAAAATATATCCTTTACCCTTGGCGGTGGAGAGTTCGTTACCCTGTGCGGTTTGTCCGGCAGCGGAAAAAGCACACTGCTTCGTCAGCTGAAAAGCTGTCTTGCTCCGAATGGCGATCGCAGCGGAGAAATATTTTTTGAAGGACGTCATCTTGACGAAACTCCGCCTGAGGTACAGGCTGCAAGAATAGGCTTTGTAATGCAGTCGCTGGACGACCAGTCCGTCACTGATAAGGTATGGCACGAGCTTGCCTTCGGTCTTGAAAGTCTTGGACTTGACAATTCTGTTATACAAAGCAGATCCGCTGAGATGGCAGCGTTTTTTGGTATAGAAGATCTTTACGAAAGACCTGTCGATGAGCTGTCGGGAGGACAAAAGCAGCTTTTGAATTTAGCTTCCGTAATGGTCATGCAGCCGTCTGTGCTGATACTTGACGAGCCGACCGCAAGACTTGATCCTATAGCTTCCGGAGAGTTTCTGTCTATGCTGAAAAAGATAAATACAGAACTTTCCGTCAGTATTATTCTTTGTGAGCATAGTCTTGAAGAGGCATATTCTGTCAGCGACAGGATAATTGTTATGTCTGAAGGAATGATAATAAGTGATACCACACCGGAAAATACCGGCAGAAAGCTTTACCGGATGAAAGACCCGATGTTTCTTTCCATTCCGGCACCTTCAAGGATATTTGAGCTTGCGGTAGTGGATGGCAAAACCGAAGGTTCTCGAAGTACTCCACTGAGTGTTTCCGATGGCAGAGTGTGGCTTGAAGAATACACGAAGGAAAAAACTCTCGTGTCTCTGCCGGAGCCGTCGGATATGAAGCACGAGGATAAGCCGCTGCTTTCAATAAAGAATCTTTGGTTCCGATATGATAAACATTCACCGGATATATTAAAGGGCTTGCAGCTGGATATTTTCAGGGGAGAATTCCTGACTGTTCTGGGAGGAAACGGCACAGGCAAAACCACAATGCTGTCCGTTATTGCAGATATTTTCAAGCCCTATAGGGGCAGAATAAAGTATGATAGTGATACCGCAAAAGGACGTCCTGAAACAGCCATGCTTATGCAGGACCCCCGAACCGTATTTGTAAAACAGACAGTAATAGACGACCTTTACGAGATATTTTCGGGAACTAAAATACCTATAGACACGCAGCATCAGAAGGTCAGTCGTGTTGTAAAGCTTTGCGGACTGGAAAAACTCTTAGACCGCCACCCCTATGACCTTTCCGGCGGAGAACAGCAAAAAGCTGCATTGGCAAAGGTGCTCCTCACGGAACCGAAGCTTCTGTTGCTTGATGAACCGGAACAGGGACTTGATACAGCCTACAAGCGGAGACTTGCAGGTATAATAAAGAAGCTGACTTCGGAAGGAGTAGCGGTAGTATCCGTAAGTCATGATACTGAATTCTGCGGTGAATACTCTGACCGCTGTGTAATGATGTTTGGCGGCAGGATAGTCAGTATGGGTTCGCCAAAACAATTTTTTTCACAAAACAGTATATACACCACATCCGTAAGCCGCATGACAAGAGGACTTATCAATAACGCCGTGACAGTTGATGATGCTCTTTATGCAATGTCAGTGAAAAATGATACGGAAAGCTTTGAAGATGATGATAGTAAGCCGCTTGAAGATGAGGATGAGCACTTTGAAAAAAACATATTGCCTCCCAAAAAAGCAAAAAGCAAACCTGGCATTTTCCGAAAAATAAGCTCAGTGATGTTTTTGACTGTCTTTGTATTCTCTCTGCTTCTGACAGCCAATATAATATGTCTGCCTGTCTTGTCGGATAATACAGTGCTTTGTTATGGTATTCTGGTATTATCAGCTGCTGTATTCATGGTACTTTACGGCAGCGGCGAAAAAAAGCTTGATATCGCAAAAGGCCAAAAAAACAAGGGAAGAACAGCCATAGCACTTATTACCGTACTTATTGCTGTCCCGCTTACGGTCATTGCAGGGGTATATTTTTTTGATGATTCAAAATACCTTTTTATCTCACTTCTTGTAATGTTTGAGAGCATATTGCCGTTTTACATAATGTTTGAAAAAAGGCAGATACAAGCGAGGGAGCTTGTGCTGATGGCAGTTCTGTGTGCCATGTGTACAGCCGGCCGTGCAGTATTTTATATGCTTCCGGAGTTCAAGCCGCTTACCGCACTGGTGATTATTTTTTCCTGTGCACTCGGAGGAGAATCCGGATTTATGATAGGCTCTTTATCAATGCTTGCATCAAATATTTTTTTCGGACAGGGCATATGGACTCCATGGCAGATGTTTACAATGGGCTTGATAGGCTTTCTTGCAGGGGAGATATTCCAGAGGGGATTAATACGTCCAAGCAGGATAAACCTTGCAATATTTGGTTTTCTGTCGGCATATATCATTTATGGCGGAATAATGAACCCGGCAACGCTTATACTGTCAAGAAGCGCAATAACAATGGAATCCCTGCTTGCTGTGTATGCTGTAGGTCTGCCTGTAGATACTATCCATGCTTTTTCAACAGCGGTATTTTTGTATATAGGAGCGGAGCCGGTTATAATGAAGCTTGAGCGAATAAAACAAAAATACGGTCTTATCCGATAAAAAATAATAAAAAGTTAATATTTTTATATTTTCTTAACCTCTCCGATATGATATAATATATATTGTCAAGGAGGGGTATCTTTATGCTTTCCTCCGATAGGCTCCGGGATAAACTGTTGAAGTTATATAGTTTCAACAGTGATACCGTGAAAGGGAGAGATAACAATGATTTTTTTAGAATATCCGAAATGCTCCACCTGCAAAAAGGCAAAGGCATGGCTTGACGATAATAACGCAGAATATACCGACAGAAATATCAAAGAAGAAAATCCTGATGTCGGCGAGCTGAGAGAATGGTATCAAAGGAGCGGGCTTCCGCTGAAAAAATTTTTCAACACAAGCGGAATGCTTTACAGAGAAATGAACCTGAAGGAAAGGCTTCCTGAAATGTCGGAGGACGAGATGCTTTCGCTTCTTGCATCAGACGGTATGCTTGTCAAGCGTCCGCTTGTTATAGGAGACGACTTCGTTCTTGTGGGCTTTAAGCTTCAGGAATGGGAGAGCAAGCTTTTATGATCGTTTAACGCAATTATTTATTTTTCAGCCTTGAGTTTTCAGTGTTTATTATTTCTTTATGCGGAGGGGTGTTATGAAGGATTTTTTACCTATCTGTAAAGATGATATGATAAAGCGAGGGTGGAAGGAAGTAGACTTCACCTTTGTTATCGGTGACGCCTACGTAGATCATCCGTCCTTCGGTCCTGCTATAATCAGCAGGGTGCTGGAAGCGGCAGGCTATAAGGTGGGTATCATTTCCCAGCCGGACTGGAAGGATCCGGACAGCATAAATGTTTTCGGTGAACCGAGACTCGGATTTCTGATATGTGCAGGAAATATGGATTCGATGGTGAACCATTACTCTGTGTCAAAGAAAAGACGTTCAAAGGATTTCTTTACACCGGGAGGAGAAATGGGAAAACGTCCCGATCATGCAACAGTGGTTTATGGAAATCTTATCCGCCGCACATATAAGACCAAGCCTGTTATAATAGGCGGCATTGAAGCGAGCCTGAGACGCATGGCACATTACGACTATTGGGATAATACGCTGAAACGTTCAGTTCTTTTGGATTCACAGGCGGATATATTGTCCTTTGGAATGGGCGAGCGCTCCATAACAGAAATTGCTGATGCACTGAACAGCGGTATACCGGTGTCTGATATAACCTTTGTAAGGGGAACCGTGTATAAAACAAAAACACTTAATAATATCAATGAGGAACATATTGTACTGCCGTCATTCAGGGAAATGAAGGAGGATAAGCTCAACTACGCAAGGAGCTTTTACATACAGTATACGAACACAGATCCGTTTTCCGGTAAGGTGCTGGCGGAACCCTATGATGATCAGTATGTGGTACAGAACCCGATGTCAAAACCCCTTACTCAGCAGGAAATGGACAGTGTATATGCTCTGCCTTATATGCGCAGCTATCACCCGAGCTACGAAGCTCTGGGAGGAGTAGACGCTATAAAGGAAGTTAAATTCAGTCTGATAAGCAACAGAGGGTGTTTTGGCGGATGCAGCTTTTGTGCGCTGACATTTCATCAGGGACGAATAATACAGACGAGAAGCCATGAGTCTATAATTTCAGAAGCAAAAGAGATGATAACAGATCCTGAATTCAAGGGATATATCCATGATGTAGGTGGACCGACTGCAAATTTCCGCAGTACATCCTGTGAGAAGCAGCTTAAATACGGTGTCTGTCCTAACAAGCAATGCCTGTTCCCGAAGCCGTGCAGTAACCTTATCATAGATCACAGCGATTATCTTGAATTGCTCAGACAGCTTCGCAGATTGCCGGGAGTGAAAAAGGTTTTTATACGTTCCGGCATACGCTTTGATTATATAATGGCAGACAGTGATGATACATTTTTCAGGGAAATGTGTGAGCACCATATCAGCGGACAGCTGAAGGTAGCACCGGAACATATTTCGGATGAGGTTCTTTCAAAGATGGGAAAACCCCAGAACAGCGTATACAGAGCTTTCTGCAAAAAATATGCTCAAATTAATAAATCACTGGGAAAGCCTCAGTTCCTTGTGCCGTATCTGATGTCTTCTCATCCGGGGTCGACTCTCAGGGAAGCTATAGCGCTTGCGGAATATCTCAGGGATACGGGATGCAATCCGGAGCAGGTTCAGGATTTTTACCCGACTCCGTCAACGATATCCACCTGTATGTATTATACCGGAGTGGATCCAAGGACGATGAAGCCTGTTTACGTTGCCCACGATCCCCACGAAAAAGCTATGCAGAGGGCGCTTATACAGTATAAGAACCCGAAAAACTACGATCTTGTTCATGAAGCACTTGTAAAGGCTCACAGGACAGACCTTATAGGCTTTGATAAAAAGTGCCTGATACGTCCAAGAAACAAAAACGATGTTTCCGCTTCAAAGCCTAAAAGACAGCTTACGAGTGAAGAAAAGAAATACGGTATTTCCTTTGAAAAATACGACAGTATGATAAATGCCGGAAAAAGTCAGGCAAAGAGCAATAATTCTCAAAAGAAAAAAAGAAGAAAATAATGGCGATGTTTTTACCATAAGAGGAGGTGAGACAGATGATGCTTTGGGTATGGATAGCAGTTGTAGTTGTTGCAGTGGTCATGGAGATCAGTTCTCCGATACAGCTCGTATCTATCTGGGCTGCTTTAGGAGGTATCGCAGCATTAGGACTGGAGCTTTTCGGAGTAGAGCTGTGGGTGCAGATAGTGGTATTCTTTGCAGTAACATTCCTGCTTATACTTCTGACAAGACCGCTTGCAAAGAAAATGACAAGCTTCCAGAAAGAGGCTACCAATGCGGACATGAACATCGGAAAATCGGGCAAGGTCACTAAGATCGTTGACGAAAATCTGGGTGTTTTCCGTGTCAGGGTAGAGAATGACGACTGGTCGGCGGCAACTGAGGACAAAACTGTTCTCCCTGTAGGCACAAGTGTATCCGTAAAAAGGATAGAGGGAGTAAAACTTATAGTTGAGCCTTTGGATGTTCCGGCCGCTGTCGGAGCAAACTAAGAGTATAGAATAAGTAAAGAAAAGAGGTAATCATTATGCAGGGTTGGCTTATAGCATTGATAATAATACTTGTTGTACTTTTTCTGGTAGTAGTATCAAACATAAAGATAGTACCGCAGGCAAACGCTTTTGTAATCGAACGTTTCGGTGTTTACTTCAAGACATGGCATACGGGTATCCATGTAAAGGTACCCTTTGTTGACAGAATAGCAAGGAAAGTATCACTGAAAGAGCAGGTAGTGGATTTTGAACCCCAGTCGGTTATTACAAGAGATAACGTGTCTATGCAGATAGATACAGTTGTATATTTTCAGATCACCGACTCCAAGCTTTACGCATATGGTGTTGAACGTCCTATAATGGCTATCGAGACGCTTTGTGCAACTACTCTCCGTAACATCATCGGTGAGCTGGAGCTTGATAACACACTTACATCCCGTGACAAGATAAACGAGCGTATCCGTGAGATACTTGATGAAGCAACAGACGCATGGGGCATAAAGGTAAAGCGTGTTGAGCTTAAAAACATTCTTCCGCCCCGTGAGATACAGCTTGCCATGGAGAAGCAGATGAAGGCTGAACGTGAGCGCCGTGCAAGAATACTGGATGCAGAGGGTGAAAAGACAAGTCAGATACTTGTTGCAGAAGGACAGAAGGAAGCAGCTATCCTGAGAGCAGAAGCTATCAAGGAAACAAAGATAAGAGAAGCACAGGGTGAAGCTGAGGCTATTATCGCAGTACAGACAGCTCTTGCGGATTCGTTGAAGATGTTGAACGCAGCAGCTCCCTCAGACAGAGTAATTGCACTGAAGAGCCTTGAGACCTTTGCGCAGGTAGCAGACGGCAGAGCAACGAAGATAATCATTCCTTCCGAGATACAGTCCATGTCAAGTCTTGCTACAGCACTCAAAGAGCTTGTTGTTGACGGAAATGTAGACAACAGTCCTAAGGCTGACAGCAAAGCCCCCGGTGCAGCCAAGACCTTGCCTGCTGTAAACACAACAAGCACCAGACCTGCACAGACTACACAGGCAGCACAGCAGACTGCTAACCGTCAGTATCCGGCTTATCAGCAGAATACTACAGCACAGCAGTATGGCGGTGTATCCCGTTCAGTAGATGCACAGGCTGCTCTCAGGGATCAGGCTCGCCGTATGCTTGACCAGAATGCTCCCAGATAAATTTATAGAATAACCGAATATCCCGATGTTATTAAAACCGACAGTACAGGTGAGTTTCATGCTCTGCTGTCGGTTTTACAGCATTACGGATATCATGGAATAATGCTGAAAATAAGAGGTGATATAGGGATGGATCATTCTGAGAAAAGAAGGTTCCTTATTGATTATTTGCTGAACGAACGGCCTGAGCTTATGAGTGCGGAGGTGCCGGCGGATGTCATAGGTCAGAAAAGATTATTACGTAGTCTTTTTAATATCAGACCGCCGATGAAATCTGACGACCGCTTTATAGAGATACAAAATGAATATCTTCGTGAAGCGGCAGAGGAAAAAGGGATAACGGATATTTCAGAGCTTACTGAAGCAGAGAATGGAATATACCTATGGCAGGGAGATATCACTGCACTCCGCTGTGATGCAATAGTCAATGCTGCAAACAGCGGTATGACAGGCTGTTATTCACCATGTCATGGCTGTATAGACAATGCGATACATACATATTCAGGAGTTCAGCTCAGAAATGCGTGTAATGATATAATGCTGAAGCAGGGTACACCTGAACCTACCGGCATGGCAAAGCTCACATCCGGATACAATTTGCCCTGCAAATATGTTCTCCATACTGTAGGACCAATTGTTGAGGGCAGACTGACTGACAAAGAGTGTGATCTGTTAAGATCGTGTTATCTCTCATGTCTGGAGCTTGCAGAAAAGAACGGGATAAAAAGCATTGCATTCTGTTGTATATCAACAGGTGTTTTCGGGTTCCCGAAAAAGGAAGCGGCAGAGATCGCGGTCAATACTGTCAGAGAATACAGAAATAACGGTAACAATGACATAAAGGTAATATTCAATGTTTTTACCGATGAAGATCTTATTATATATCAGAAACTTCTCGGAATACATTAAAAACAGGGTAGAGTGAGGGCCATAGTATCTCTCAGTCTACCCTGTTTATTTTGTTTTTGAATCTCCTTTGTCAGTTGTTTTGTAAAGTTGCTGGAATCATCTTTGCGAATTTTATATTATAAACAGCTCATAGTATTCATCCATATCCGCCATTGAAACGTATTCCATTTCTGCAACTATAATGTGGTCAAACAGAACGACTCCGATAGATCTCAGTGAGTTTTTTAAGGCTATGGTCGCTTTTACATCAGAGTCTGATGGCAGCGGTATTCCACTGGGATGATTGTGGGCAAGGACAGCGCCGCTAGCCTTATATTTTACTGCCAGCTGTAGTATCTTTTTTATATTGACATCAGAGGCTGTTAAAGTCCCTTTACTTATGATATCACAGTAAAGCTGACGTCCCTTCGGGTCAAGCAGCATAAGAACAACCTGTTCCTCGTTTGCACCTATAAAATAATGTGCTATAGTTTCTCCGATACCGGTATCATCATCCTGACTGTGGTCGTTTTTATATCTGTCTTTATAGTATCTTGCACACACAGAAGGGAACAGCTTTAAAAAGACAGCGGCGTTTTTGCTTATACCACATTCTGTAAGCGCATCAACTTCTGCATCCAGTACACCGGAAAAGCTGCCAAATCTGTTTATCAGTTTGTGAGCAATCTCGTTCGTGTCTTTACGTGGGATAGCATAAAAAAGCATAAGCTCAAGAGCTTCGTGATCCCTGAACTTTCCAAGACCATCCTCTAAGAATTTTTCTCTCACTCTGTCACGGTGACCATCGTGCAGACCTTTTTTCTCAGCCATATCTTTGTTCTCCTTGCAGTAATAAAAATGTGTGTCTCTGTTATGATGTAAGTGTATTCTCATATTTCAGGCAGTATCATTTCAAACTGTTCAGAACATTTGAGTATTCGTTCATTATGATAAAAATGCTTATGATCACAATTAAACCACCCATCAACATAAATGAAAAGTTAACTTTTCTGCTGCGCTGGTGTATCCTCTGAATTGTATGTATTATATGTGCTGTATGTATCAGGATAAGCACCGTTGATATTGCTATCACTATATGAAGCTTCAAAGCCTTGATGATCGTTTAAATGAGGTTCGCTGTTAAAGCTTCCGTCATTATTGAAATCTGATTTATTATAAGGTGGGTAATTCACAGATAATCGCCTCAGGTCGATAATAGTTTTGGATTAAAAGTAATTTTTATGTGTCTTGCTGAACGTATGAGATGGTAATAGTGCTTCCGTCACTTGTAATAAGTATCGGCGCGGTTCGTGTCAAGTAGTAATTCGTATTATAGGAGCCGAGCAGATCGAGAGTCTTTTCATCCTCAGGCTCCTCGTCGGAGGAGGTTATAATTGCATCTTTTGGAGTTGTTGAAGCTATAAGATCTTTAAGGGACTTCTGCCATTGTCCATGGTGCGGTATTTTTACAAGATCATAATGACCACTGTGGTCGGAAAGATATTCTGTTAGTCTGTCATTTTCAGCGTCTCCGGTGAAAAGCATTTTGTTATCGCCGAATTGTATTGATGTAATAAGGGATGAATTATTGCTTTCCTGATCAGGGTCAGTATATGTTTCCTGTTTTGGAGGGTCAACAATATAATCAACATCATCAAGAGAAAAGCTTAGTTCTTCGCGAACTGTGACGGCATCAATGTTTTTGCTTTCCAGAGCAGATATATATTTATCATATTCGCTGCTTTCTTTTGGACAATTGCTTTGCAGCACATTGTCAATAGTCAATTCCTCGATGACTTTTTTTGCACCGCCCACATGATCTTTATCAAAATGCGTGATAATAAGATAGTCAAGTTTTTCAATGCCAAGTTCCCCGCATTTAGCGGCTATTGTTTTTCCGAAACCGCTTTCACCAGCATCGATAAGTACAGCACTGTCATCAGTGTAAAGCAAAAATGAATCCGCTTTACCTGCGTCAAAACAATAGACATTCAGTTCAGAAACCGTGTCGGACGCTGTTTCTGAAATATCATTATCGCTTTGTTCTTTGCATCCGTACAAAGCGGAAGAAATCAGAAAAACCAGAGTCAATAATAATGCGGTAGTTCTGTTTTTCATTTTAATATCACTCCTGTTCGTGTGACTTTTGGAGCAAGCTATAAAATATGGGGAAAAGAGTGGACAAATCACTACCCTGCAATATTTCAATAATTATAATGCACCGAACTTTTTGAGCCCGGTGCAATGATGAACAGATCAGTATTTTATTGGGTTAGAGGACAGATATTTCTTTACCATAAGCGCTACCTTGAATACAATAGCGTCCTCAAATTCTCTCAGGTCAAGACCGGTAAGCTTCTTGATTTTTTCAAGACGATACACAAGAGTATTTCTATGTACAAAGAGCTTTCTGGATGTTTCGGAAACATTAAGATTGTTCTCAAAGAAACGCTGTATTGTAAATAGGGTCTCCTGATCCAGAGACTCTATCGAGCCTCTCTTAAAGACTTCTTTAAGGAACATATCACAAAGTGTTGTGGGCAGCTGATAAACAAGTCTTGCGATACCAAGATTATCATAGCTGACGATGGTACGTTCTGTATCAAATACCTTTCCGACCTCAAGAGCTACCTGAGCTTCTTTGAATGAACGCGCAAGATCCTTAATGCCTGTAACCGGAGTACCGATACCGATAACGCAGTGAGTATAGAACTCGCCGGAGAGGGTATCAACAATCGAGCTTGCCAGCTTTTCAAGGTCTTTGGAGTCGATGTCACTTTTTATTTCTTTTACAAGAGCGATGTCTGTTTCATTGATATTGATAACGAAGTCCTTTGACTTGTCAGGAAAGAGGTTCTGGATAACATCATAAGCAGAAATATCCGTTTTTGAAGAAATCTTTATCAGGAAGCAGACTCTTGTAACATCTGAATTGAAGCGAAGCTCTCTGGACTTAAGATAAATATCACCCGGAAGAATGTTATCGAGAATAACATTCTTTATAAAGTTGCCTCTGTCGTATTTTTCATCATAATACTGTTTGATACTGCCAAGAGATATAGCAAGGATAGAAGCATACTTTTGTGCTGTATAGTCGTTGCCTGCTACAAAAACAGCATACTCACCGCGCGGCTTGTTGCCGAAGGACTTGTATGTATAGCCGTTGAGAACGAAAGGAGCCGCAGAGGTAAGCATTTCAGAAGTAATATGCTCATTGACCTCTCCTATCTTTCCAAGCTCACTGCAAGCGATAACGACGGAAGTCTCGTCAATGACACCGATGGTCCTGTCAATGGTGTCTCGCATCTGGTGTATAACACCCTGAAAAAGTCTGTTTGACATATATTTTCCCTCGCTTTAAAAATGTAAAGTTTTATATTATTTATATATTGATACCCACTATCAATATTACTATATACATTTTACACAAATCAAAAAAAAAATGCAACCTTTTTATAAAAATTTCATGGAATTTTTATTGTAAAACAGTCAAAAAATTATGGAACTTTACAGTGAGTGTGAATTATATAAGAATTGTATATCTAATATTTATTATTTCATTATAATAATTTATGAATATGAAATTAATGAGAGAATAAAAATTATTCTCCCTTTGTTTTTTTACTTTACACTAAAAGAATAGTAGAGCTATATTTCATACAGCGAAGGCAAAACAATTTCATTTTCTCGGAATTATATATGCTCACAAGGGCACCGTAAGGGAAGTGTTTGTCGGAGAAACGCAGCCAGGAAGTGTTTCGGTTATATTGTCAGAGTGAGCACAAGTAAAAGCAAACCTGAATCTGGAGCACAGCCGTCTTGAATTATGGTGATCTGGCTGGCTTGAATTGTGGTGATCTGGCACTGTTGACTTGTAGGAAAATTTGGGGTATAATATAGGCAGTATTTATTTCGTGATGTGCTGCGAAAAAATATGATTATCATTTAGTTAGTAATAAATAGGAGGAGATAAAATGTATTATTGTAAACAATGTGGAAAGGTAGTACCGGATGGTGCTTCGGCTTGTACAGAGTGCGGAACTCAGACGGGTATCGGTACTCTTTTCTGTGAACATTGCGGCACAGCAAGACCGGCGGGATTTATGTTCTGTACAAAGTGCGGTCAGAAATATGATGACAGTGCGAATGTTCCCGGTGTGGGTTATAATGTTCCGACGACAATGGACTACAACACACCAAACCCAGTATTTAATGCCCAACAGCCTGCTGCTCCGTATCCGACCCAGAATGCACAGCAGCCTGCTGCTCCGTATCCGACCCAGAATGCACAGCAGCCTGCTGCTCCGTATCCGACCCAGAATGTACAGCAGCCTGCATATCCTCAGAATATGCAGCAGCCTTATCAGAATAACGGATATGCAGTTCCTCAGCAGCAGTATGTTCAGCCCAAAGTATTCTGCCGCAGCTGCGGTAAAGAACTGACTCAGGGTATGACTGTCTGCGCTTCCTGCGGTACGGCAAAAGGTGAAGGTGAAGGTTTCTGCGCTCACTGCGGTACACAGGCTGTTCCCGGAGCAACTTCATGTGCGTCCTGCGGCAAGAGTCTTGCACCTCCGTTCAACTTTGGAAAGTATTTCAAGGGCTGGCTCGATAACCTTATAGGTTTGGTAAAAGAAAAGAACATCCTTATGATGATTGCACACATAGTTCCTCTTGCAATGTCAATAGTTCTTATGGTGCTTATGTTCTTCCCGATGGCTTCATACAGCTTTAATGAAGCGATGACTTCCGTGTATCTTTTCCCCGCTCCAAATATGTTTGGCATTACTGTTACAGGCGGAATTTTTGTTATTCTTTCACTTGTTCTTACTATCGCATTCTTCGGTCCCTTTGTACGTAAGATATTTACAAAAAGCAAAATGCTGGAGGCTGTTCTGTACTCCATGGTTTCCATATGTCACTGTATTGTACTGGCGGCTTTCGTTCTGTGCTTCCTTCTGAAGAGCAGTGATTTTTCGTATAAGCATTCATATTTCTTTGGCGGAACAATGTCATTCTCCGTAATTGGATGGATAACTATGGTTCTGCTTGCACTTTCGGTTGCGTCAGGTGTTCTTTCATTTCTTGATAAAATGGGTGGAGATAAAACAGGCTCTGCTCAGGGTGTGACCGTACCGGCTGCAGCGCCTGTAGCGCCTGTAGCGTCTGCCGTACCCACAGCACCTGTAGCGCCTGCTGCTCCAGTTGCTCCTGATGCTTCTTCTGCATCTTTTGTACCCGGTGCTCCTGCTATGCCCGATATGCAGAATGTTCAGGAAAATCCTGTACAGAATAACAATGCACAGTAATAAGTACATATAATAATAAAAACAACAAGCGGGTATCCGATAAAGATATCCGCTTGTTGTTTTATATATTATCAATACGTTTTCGAATACGTTTTCGCTGTGCGAAAACGCACTGCCATTCCACTTTCCACATTTCACATTTATATTAAATCACATTACGATACCGCCGTTTACTCCGATGACCTGTCCGGTAATAAAAGATGAATCTTCTTGTGCGAGAAAAAATACAGTTCGCGCAATATCTTCTGGGCTGCCAAGTGTTCCTGTAGGAGTCTCTTCTTTCAGAGCATCAAGGTCTGAGCGGGATAGTCCCGACAGCATTTCAGTCTGAATTACTCCCGGCGCAACACAATTTACGGTTATGCCGCTCGGACCCACTTCAGAGGCAAGTGCCTTTGTCAGTCCGATAATACCGGCTTTGGCTGCTGAATAATGAACCTCGCATGAGCCGCCCACCTGACCCCACATGGAGGAGATGTTTATTATCCTGCCGTTTTTTTTTCGTATCATATAGGGGAGGGCTGACCGGCAGCAATAAAAAACACTGCTGAGATTTGTTGACAGCATGATATTCCAGTCCTGATTGGTAATATCCGTAAACAGTTTTGTTTGCGCAATGCCAGCATTGTTGACAAGCACATCAACTCCATTGTATCTTTCTTCAATAAATGCGAACATTTTCTTTACATCATCCGGATCCGAAACATCGGCTTTTATTATATCCGCATGACATCCATTTGAAATTATCTCGTTGTAAAGCTTGTGTGCAGACACATCGGAATGATTAAAGTTAATTATCACATTATCTCCGGAAAGAGAGAAAAGCCGCGCAGCAGCGGCACCTATACCCCTTGAAGAGCCTGTAATTAGTATATTTCTCATGATTTTTTCAGCACACTTATTATTTCTCCCACAAATATCTCGTGCCAGTCATTGTCGGAATAGAAGGTTTCTGAAAGTGTTTTATCGCAGAAGCTTTCCGAAGTCATCCTTTGCTTATATAGTTTTTTGCACACAAGTACAAGCTCAGCCTGTTCAAAGTAAGGAGCGGATGCATCGAATACAGGAACAAGACCTGTTTCCTTGATCTTATCCACATCTCTGCCTGAGTTCGCGCCACAGAAAGCAAGCACCTTTTTCATTTCGCCTCCGAAGAAGGAAAGGGAGAAATAATCGCTTTTGTCAATGAAATCAATTGTGTATCTGCTGTCACGTATGAATGTGAAGGAAACATTTTTGTTCCACAGTACACCAACGCCGCCCCAGCTGGCAGTCATTGTGTTGAAGCCATTGCTGTCTCCTGCGGTGACAAGCATCCATTCACTGCCGATTTTTTTGAAGAAATTATCATTTAGTGTAGTAATATCCACGTTTGTAAAGCTGCTCATAAATAACCTCCGTAAAACAATATTATTATTAAGATATAAGGCCAATGATAAGTCTGGTGATAAAATATCCGGCTGCTGTCCCCAATATAGCAACACAGATACAGATAATGATGTTCAGCAGTGTGTCTTTGGTGCTGCTTTCATTTTTGTTTTTCATGACGGTGAGTACGGTTACATTGTCCTTGCTTCCGTTCTCAATGGCTCTTTCTGCCAGTTCCCTTGCAAGGATATCATATTCAGCATTGTTTTCGATTATGTCGATAATATCCTCATTTTCAAGTCCGTCAGTCATTCCGTCAGAACAAATGATAATTATATCATCAGGCTCCAGAGAAATACCCTTTTGCTCATATAATGATATCTTCATTTCTTCAGGAGCTATACCGATGTGCTGAAAAAGCTGATGACTTCTTCTGTCCTTTTTGGCTTGTTCTTTAGTGATAAGACCTGCTTCCACCATCTGCGCTGTAACAGTGTGATCCTTTGACAGCTGTGTAAGACTGCCTTTCGAATACAAGAAAACCTTACTGTCGCCGATATTATAGATATCAGCGCCGATGTCGTTTACAGCTGCCATAGCTATAGTGGTGCCGGAACGCTTTCCGGTTTCCTTTACTTTTTCACATATTTTATTGTTTGCTTTATCTATGCATGACGAAACACTTTCTGTTTCAGGCAGCTGTTCGGCGCTTAGTTCTTTAAGGCTTTGTACAGTTGTAAGTGAAGCAAACTCGCCGTCACTTTCTCCTCCCATTCCGTCAGCAACAGCAAAAATACCATTGTTATAATCTTCTGAAAACATCATTTCTTTCTGGTTCGGATCTTCAGAATATCTGCCGTTGACATAGTAATTATCCTGATTCATTTTGCGTGTGGTTCCTCTGTTGGTATATAAGCTGACAGAGAATTTTTTTCGAGCCATAATGATCACCGGTTTCCGTAATAATATATACAACAATTCTACCATTATTTTACAGGATTTTCAATAAAATATACGATTTTGTTTGTATAGAAATTATGAGATAAAAAAATCCGAAATTTTTAATAAAATTACTAAAAAACTATGGAGAAATAATAATTTTTATGTTATAATCTGTTTATATAATGATATGGCAGTCCGTAAAACACTGGATTTTGGCTGTGTTTTATAGACGGCTGAATAATAATATATTTTAAGGAGATGCATCTATTATGCAAAATATTTGGCACGATATGGATTCCTCAAGGATCACACCGGAGAATTTTATGGTGGTAATAGAGATCCCAAAGGGCAGCAAGGCTAAATATGAGCTTGACAAACAAAGCGGTCTTCTGAAGCTTGACCGTATCCTGCACACATCTACACATTATCCTGCAAACTACGGATTTATACCTCGTACATATGCAGACGACCTTGATCCTCTTGATGTGCTTGTGCTTTGTTCTGAACAGATTTTCCCGCTGACGCTTATCCAGTGTTATCCGATCGGTGTTATAACCATGCTTGATAACGGCAGAAATGATGAGAAAATCATTGCTATACCCTTCAATGATCCTACCTATAACGGCTATAATGATATATCTGATCTGCCTGCACATATCTTTGACGAAATGACTCATTTCTTCTCAGTTTATAAATCTCTGGAGAATAAGGAAACTGTAGTTGATGAGGTAAAGGGCAGGGAAGAGGCTTTGAAGGTAATTGAGGCCACTATAGAAAGCTACAAGGAAAAATTCAATACCGTATGATAAAACGGTATCTCCAAAATGAAAGGACTATCACTTAATGGAAAAGGAATTAAGGAATAATGATGCTGAAAATACAGCAGAACAAACGGAGGAAAATGTAACAGAATCTGAACAGGAAAACAAGACAGAAAAGGTATCTGATAATAAGAAAATTGCTGTAAAAAGCGAAACTGATGTATCCTTTGACGAAACAGAGACAGGTAAAGGGCATAAAGGCAGAAAGAAAAAAAATAAAGTAGTTGTTATAAATGTTCCTAAAAAGAAAAAGCCGCTGTCAACACCGTCTCAGATACTTAGGATTTTTATTGTCATAGCTTTTGTTGTTACACTGTTCTTTCTGACCTATCCGTTTTTGTATACACATCTGTATATAAGCGATGATCTGAATATAACCCCTGATATTGATAATGCTTATAGAAAGCTTGCCTCTCAGGAGGAAATAAACAAAGCAGAAGCAGAGCTGAAAAAAGCCTACGAAAGTCTTGTTGAAGCGCCGAAGGAGGACGATAAAGAGGAAAGCACAGAAGCTTCCGAAGCCTCTGAAAACTCTGCTGAGAATGCAGAACCATCCTATGATGCTGATGAAGGTACTCTGATCAGGTCTATAGACACTGCAAATTATGAATGGACATACACAATAGCTGATGGTGTCGATATAGAATCTATTGCAAGTCTTATAGATGAAGCAAGAAGCATAGATCGTGACAAGTATACAGAAAAGTCTGTAAATGCTTTGAATAAGTCATTGCTTCAGGCACAGAAGCTTTTGTGTGCAAAGGTGGTTATATCCCAGAGTGCGCTTCAGATGATGCTGGGCGGATCTGTCGGTGAAGCTTTCGGAAACTATGGTTCTGCATGGGATTCGATATTACACGGTATATGTTCGTTTGCGTTGGCTATAATACCTATAGTGGGTTTCTTTGCGGCAACATTTGACAGGAAGCGTCACATCAAGCACGTTATCATAATGATAGGCGTGGTGCTTGCGATTGCGGATATCTTCCTTACCATATACCCATATATCGGTATAGGAGCGGTGTTGTCTGTAATTATGTATCTGTTCATTGGTGCTTTGAATATTGCAAGCATATATGCGTTACAGCAGGAAAGATTTATAGTAAATCATCCTGAGATGGAGCCGGAATTTACCGAGAAGCATCCCCAATTTGTCAAGGCTTTACTCAATGCAAAAACCTTTGGCGCACTTAAAATGCCCACAGCAAAAGAAAAAGAATATAAAGCTGCAAAGAATGCTCAGAAGCGTAATACCAAAAGAAGAAAAGCAAATAAAACTTTTTGATTTTTAATGGTCGGTACTTATTGGTCAGTGGATAGTGATGAACTTAAGGTTATCAAAAGTTTTTCAGATACCTTCCACTTTCAGTATTGATCTAAAGTTTGAGACATCATGTAGCATCGGAAATAATATTTGTATTTTATTATAATTGGGAACAATAAAAACAAGGAGTGATAAAAATGTCAGTAATAGAAATAACATCAGAAAATTTCGAGGCAGAGGTATTGAAGTCCGATAAGCCGGTATTGCTTGATTTCTGGGCAATATGGTGCATGC
The DNA here is from genome assembly GCA_946186665.1 of uncultured Clostridia bacterium. Classification (GTDB taxonomy): domain Bacteria; phylum Bacillota; class Clostridia; order Oscillospirales; family Acutalibacteraceae; genus UBA1213. Next base: position 43,912 of record CAMHOE010000010.1, read on the forward strand.
CATGCAGGATGCTTTCACCTGTTATAGATGAGATAGCAGAGGAATACGACAGCATCAAGGTGGGCAAGGTGAATGTTGACGAGCAGGGAGAGCTTGCACAGAAGTTCAACATTATGAGCATACCTACAGTAGCTGTATTTAAGGATGGAAAGAATGTGAATACCTCAGTAGGAGTAAAGCCAAAAGCCGAAATACTTGATATGCTTGGACTTTGATGAATCGTTTGATTCTCGCACTTATCCGCCTGACACGCTCCGTATGGGGCGTTGTTGGGCGGTTTTTGGTAATTTGAATTTGTCGTTTACTATAAAACATGATTTGATTGAAAAAAGTATGTAATACTGTTATAATTGGATCAGTAATTGATCATCGAAAGGAAGGATTTTAAATGGCGGAATTCACTTATAATATTGTCGAAGAACTCGGAGTGCTTTCTACTGGCAAAAGCGGATGGACTAAAGAAGTTAATATGATATCATGGAATGGTGCGGTACCGAAACTTGATATCAGAGACTGGGCTCCCGGACACGAAAAGATGGGAAAAGGTATTTCTTTGAATGAAGCTGAGGTTGAAGCCTTGAAGGGTTTACTTGTAGAGAAATAACACCTTATATAATATTCAAGGGGGAGAAGTTAATTGCAAAACTTAATAACTATTTTTGCGGATACAGAAGAGCTATGCAATGAGGATATAAACCTTTCGAAATCAATTTCTGATACGATACATGATCAATACATAGTAAGGACTACCGATGATATAAAATCAATGCCCAGACAACACCGTTTTTCTATTCCTGCCAATATAGTGGTTTCTCAAAAACGCAGTTTTGAAGCGGCAAGAAGCTATCCGGATAATCGTGTATGCGTGCTTAATTTTGCTTCTGCTACTAATGTCGGAGGCGGTGTTCTTATTGGTGCGAGGGCACAGGAAGAATGTCTGTGCCGTTGCAGCACATTGTATTTTGCTATTGGTGATCCTGAAACAGAACGGAACTTCCATATCTATCATCGTAAGCTTCTTCAATCCGGAAAAATGAACAAACTGTATAATGACGACTGTATTTTTTCACCGGGAATCACCGTAATAAAAACTGATACTGAGCTTCCACAGCGTCTGCCTGAATCAGATCGTTTTACCGTTGATGTTATAACCTGTGCAGCTCCTGATCTCAATCCGTATTATGAAAAAATTCGAATTACAGTAGAAGAACTTAAAGAGCTTCACAAGAAGAGGGCAAAAAGAATACTTGATATTGCTGTGAGCGAAAATGAAGATGTGATGATATTAGGAGCATTTGGATGTGGTGCGTTCAGAAATCCCCCTGAGATCGTTGCTGAAGCATATCGTGAAGTAGTGAATGAATATCTTTATGACTTCAAGACAATAGAGTTTGCAGTGTATTGTCCTCCGCAAAGTGAAGGAAAAAACTTTCAAGCATTTTATAATGCTTTTACGAATTAACGGTAAGTATGAGAAAATCGGGGATAGATAATATATATTTTGAGACATTCGGTTTTTAAACAATTACTCAGAAAGGGAAAATAATGATACACTACATGAACCTTGCGGATGATCCTTTTGAACAAATAGCTTCAGGTAACAAAACAATAGAATTGCGGCTTTATGACGAGAAACGTCAGAAAATCAAAGTCAATGATTTTATATAATTCACTAATCTGTCAGATCAAAGAAAGCTTATTGTAAAAGTTTCAGATCTGCATATATATGATAATTTTGCGGATCTTTACAAGGATTTGCCGCTGCTGAAATGTGGATATACTGAACAGAGTATACAAAACGCAAAGTATGAGGATATGTTGGAATACTATCCGCAGGAAAAGCAAAACCAATACAAAGTCTTGGGAATTGAGATCAAACGTGTTTGACAGATAATTTCAGGAGCTGTTTTTTAAGTGAATATTTATTCTGTTATTATAAAAATGATTTCTATGTAAACCAAGAAATAATCTCAGGAACTGTTTTTAGAAGTGGATCTTTTATGTAAACCAGTTGATAAAAACATAGAATGCGATATGCGTGTTTCAGAATAAAAATAATTCAAACATATGCTCGGCAGCTTGAGAAAACAATCCGTAAAATATGTTCTTATGATCGATAGAATGTAAGCAGCCGTTCAGTGTGTTTGTTTACTGACATTCGTCTGCTTGCATTCTATCGGTTTTTCTCTCCTCTCAATGTCCCAAAACATTAATTTTGGGACATTCGCTATTATGTTTTGTCTATCCTCTGCTCATTTGTAGTATTCTATTGGTAGTATGTTTTTGATAATATTTGATTACCATAGCTATGTTTAAATGATACATCGAAAAGTTCCTGAAAAACATCAAAAGCTTTATAAAATCCATCATACAAAAAATTGTCATAAAAGCTGGTAAAGTCATCAATATTCGCTTTAAAAACGGTATTAGAGCACAAGTTTCTGTATAAGGAATAAAAAGATATAAGCCGGAAAAAATCCCTTTAAATCGGGCTTTTCCGGCTTGAATATTATTTATCATATATCCTGCTTCCAATAAACATCGCATCACCGAAGCTGAAAAACCTGTATTTTTCTTCAACGGCTGTTCTATATGCGTTCATTACGTTATCAAAGCCTGCAAATGCAGATACGAGCATGATCAGTGTACTTTCCGGCAAGTGAAAATTTGTGATGAGTCCATCAAGGACTTTGAACTCAAAGCCGGGATAAATAAAAATATCTGTCCATCCTTCGCTTGCTTTTATACAGCCTTCTTTCTTTGCAACGGATTCAAGTGTACGGCAGCTTGTGGTTCCAACTGAAATAACACGTCCTCCGTTTTTCCTTGTTTCATTTATAAGATCAGCTGTTTTCTGTGGCAGCTCATAGTGTTCAGAGTGCATTTTATGTGCAGTAACGTCATCGACTTTAACAGGCCGGAAGGTTCCAAGACCCACATGGAGAGTTACAAATCCAATCTTTACTCCCTTTTCCTCAGCTTTTTTCAATAATTCTTTTGTGAAATGCAATCCCGCTGTTGGTGCTGCTGCGGAACCAAGCTCACGGCTATAAACAGTCTGATAGCGTTCCTTATCCTTCAGCTTTTCGTGGATATATGGCGGCAGAGGCATTTGTCCAAGCTTATCAAGGTTTTCATAAAAGCTTCCTTCACACTCGAATTCAACTATTCTGTTGCCGTCTTCGGTAACATCAGCCACTGTACAGGTCATTATTCCATCACCAAAAATAAAATGTGTACCGATTTTGGCTTTTTTTCCGGGTTTGGTAAGAGTTTCCCAACGCTTGTTTTCAATATGACGAAGCAGCAAAAACTCTACGTTTGCGCCTGTATCTTCTTTAATACCAAATATTCTGGCAGGAAGTACCCTGGAATCGTTCAGTATCAGACAGTCGCCTTTATGCAGATATTCAAGAATATCGCAGAAATGTCTGTGTTCCAGCTCACCTGTATTCCTGTCCATAACAAGCATACGAGAACTGTCTCTGGGTTCAACGGGAGTTTGTGCTATAAGCTCTTCAGGCAGATCATAATAGAAATCACTTGTTTTCATTTTCCCTTCCTCCTTATGGATGTTGAAAAATCCCCCGACCGTAAATAAGTCGAGGGATCTCTATTTGAACAATAAAACGAAACGATATTATTCTGACAGTTCGTCAACGAGCTTCTGAAGTGCTTCAAGAGCTTCATCGGGAAGCTTGTCATAGCCGCCCTTCTTCTCGGCAAAGCCCTTTACAGCGTCAACACGGTTTTCCATTGCACTCTTGAGTGCAGCCTTATAGTCAGGATCATCAAGGTTCGGAGTAAAGCCTTCCCAATTAAGAATTTCGATATCCTCAAAGGGTCCCCACTTCTCAAACTTTGCTGTACCCTCTACGATAGCTTCGAGTACGCCAAGAGTGTCTTCTTTCTGTACTTTTTTACCCATGAAATCGCCTGTGTTTACGATGTAGCAAGCAACGTTCTTTTCCTCAACAAGCTTCTTGAACTTTACATAGTCGTTAACAAGAGGATATGTTCTGAACGGGTTAGCATAAGGAACGATACGAAGTGCATTCATATCAGTGCCTGCCTTAACACGTTCTGCTGTTGAAGTCTTTGTTGCAAGAGTTGCACCCATTACTGATGCGAGAGCAGCACCGCTGAGCTTTACGCAAGGCGGGATAGTAGGATCCTTCATGATCCAGATAATAGAGTTTACAGGTGAGCTGATCTTATCAACACGGTTGGGAGACCAGAGCTTTGACTTGATAGCACGGCCGTTGCCGTTTCTGATATCCTCTGTTACGAGCTGGATCTTACCCTCATCATCCTTTGTGCAGGAACAGTTCTGAACAGAAAGGAGATATTTGTTATCGGGGCAGCCTGTGGGATAGTCAGCTGTTTTATCGAAATATGAAGGCTCCAGCGCGATAGAAGCACAGGTATCGGAGTTGATGATGAAAGCATCATCATGAAGAACAGTGATACCGGGATATTTACCATCATGTTTAGCGTGTGTAAGTGTTGATTTGCCTGAGCCTGAGAGACCAAATACAGAAGCAACATATTTGCTGCCGTCTGCAAGTGTATACTCCTTCTGACCGCCGTGACAGGAAGCGTAACCGTTACGGTTAGCAATAGCCCATGCGATAGTCAGTGTACCCTTCTTATGCTCGCCGAAGTATTTCATACCGAGGATAGCGGCACAGTTCTGTTCTGTGTCGAAATAGCAGCAGGTAAGGTCATCAGAAAGACAGCTGTAGTCTACATCAGGAGAAGCTGTGGGAGTCCACTGAGGATCCGAGAAAATGTAGATGTCAGGCTCATTTCCGCCGCCTACAGGCTGTGAATCACGGTACATTTTAGCATATGTATCGTTTATATACTGGAAGTTGAGCAGCCAGTTATACATCAGCATTTCCTCTCCCTCAGGGATGAGGAGATGTGCCTTTACCATGAATTCAGGATCAAGACCGATATAGGCTGTTGCATGATAAAGCTTCTTGAAGCGTGTCTTGTAAACAGCATCCATTACAACCTTGTCAAGCTTTGTGTCATCCACACCAGGCTCGCCCTTAATGCGTCTTGCTGCTGCATATCTGCCTGTTACAGCACCGTCATTGAAGAGAAGTACCTTTGCCTCAGCAGGAAGACCTACTTCCTCAGCTTTGTAGATAGGCATATCTGTTACTACAGTACCGGGTGAGTTCTTTGCGAGGTTATATGCCTCAGCAAGAGAATTTACCTCTACAACATTATTGCCGTAGAAAGCACCTTCAATGATTGAACGGGTCTTAGAAAAACCCACTTTTCCTTTTCCTATTTCCGATATAGGATAGTTCGCTTTGGTTGACATTGTTTTGCCCCCTATACTTATTCTCTTGTGGAAAGCAACAGGATATGGATATCCTATTATTTTCCTTCATAATATATTTTACTTCTACCTTATAATTTTGTCAAGGCAAATAAAACAAAAACTGCACTTTGTCGAAATAAAATGCAGTTTTTGTTTGAATTATATTCAAAAAACTATAAATTAGTGATGAATATAAACGGATACACAAAAATATGAATAATTGGTTAGATAATAATTCAAAATCTGGTTAAAAATATTTTACTTTGAAAGGAAAGAAAGAATGATGTCGTCTGATCTTTCCAGAGCGTCGTTTATCTTGGAGATATCGCCTACACCAGCCATAGCTCTTTCGGGTTTTCCTCCGCCTCTTCCGTTAACGATCTCGGCGATTTGTTTTATGATCTTGCCTGCGTGCATTCCGTTTGACTGTGATTCTTTGCCGCATACAACTGCGAGATTAGCCTTGTCGCCATCCACGCCAAAGAGTACAGCAACACCCTGCGGCGCGGTTTCCAGTACACGGTCACACATTACCTTAAGTGCAGCTGAATTTGTTCCGTCAAATCTGCCCTTGATAATGCGAACACCATCTATTACCTTTGAAACCGAGAAGAGGTTCTCCAGTGACATAGAGGAAATCTTTGAAGTGAGTCTTTCTATCTCCCTGTCCTTTTCTTTAAGCTCGCTTACAGTGTTTTCGCATGATGAAACAAGCTTGCTGACGTTTGTCACTCTCAGAGCTTTCATTGCCGACTCAGTTATATCTGCATACTCATCAAGCATTTTCAGAACGCCTGTACCTGTCACAGCTTCAATTCTTCTGACGCCGGAAGCTACAGAACCCTCACTGCGTATTCTGAAAAGACCTATCTTTGATGTATTGCCGATGTGTGTACCGCCGCAGAACTCTCTTGAAAACTCATCTATCATTACCACTCTTACTATGTCACCGTACTTCTCGCCGAAGAGTGCCATAGCTCCAAGCTTCTTTGCTTCATCTATAGGCATTTCTTTTGTTACCACGTCAATGCCCTTGAATATTTCTTCGTTTACAAGAGTTTCTATCTTTTTCAGTTCCTCATCTGTAAGAGCTGAAAAATGTGTAAAGTCAAATCTGAGCCTGTCAGCATCAACAAGCTGACCTGCCTGTTCAACATGAGTACCGAGTACCTTTCGGAGAGCCGCCTGCAAGAGATGTGCAGCGGTATGATTGCGCATGATAGAATATCTGTTTTCTTTATTGACCTGTGCTTTTACGGTCTGACCAACTTCGATAGTTCCCTCAGCAATAACACAGCGGTGCATATAAATTCCGTTGTTGTCCTTTACTGTATCAAGCACCTCAAGCTTTGCATTGTCTGTAAGTATAATTCCCTTATCGCCTACCTGTCCGCCGCTCTCAGCGTAGAACGGAGTTTTATCAAGTACAGCAACGATCTCATCTCCGGTGCCGCCGAATTCAACAAGCTCACCGTCCGATACGACAGCAAGAAGCTTTGCTTCAGCTTCAAGCTCGCTGTAGCCGACAAATTCAGTTTTTTCAATGCCGCCAAAATCTACAGAGTCACTGAGCCACGCATCAGCACCAGCATTTTTGCGGGCTTTCTTTGCTCTTTCCTTCTGTTCTGTGAGAAGCTTATTATAGCCGTCCAGATCCACAGTAAAGCCTTTTTCCTCTGCGACCTCACGAATAAGATCTATCGGGAAGCCGAAGGTATCGTTCAGTCTGAAAGCGTCCTCACCCGAAATGCGGTTGACTTCGGAATTTTTAATAATATCGTCCAGCAAAGCAAAGCCCTGATCCAGAGTCCTGCCAAAGCTCTCTTCCTCGCTTTTGATAACCTTTACTATCCAATCGCGTTTTTCGGAAAGCTCCGGATAATATGGATTTTCCTGAATAACTGTATCTACTACTTTATAAAGGAAGCTTTCCTTGACACCCAGAAGTCTTCCGTGACGTGCTGCACGGCGAAGCAGTCTTCTGAGAACATATCCTCTTCCCTCGTTTGATGCAATTACACCGTCAGCAATCATAAATGTAGTGCTTCTGATATGGTCAGTTATTACTCGAAGGGAGATATCGCTCTTTTCATTTTCGCCATAGCTCACGCCTACAAGCTCGGATATCTTTTTCATGATGTTCTGTACCGTATCCACAAGGAAAAGGTTGTCCACACCCTGCATTACACAGGCAAGTCTTTCAAGACCCATTCCTGTGTCTATATTCGGGTGATCCATCGGTTCATAATTACCCTTGCCGTCACTTACAAACTGCGAGAACACATTGTTCCAGACTTCAACATATCTGTCACATTCGCAGCCAACACCGCAGGTGGGCTTTCCGCAGCCGTACTTTTCACCTCTGTCAAAATACAGCTCTGTACAGGGTCCACATGGACCTTCGCCATGCTCCCAGAAATTATCCTCTTTTCCAAGTCTTACGATATGTGATGGGTCTACGCCAACATTTTTTGTCCAGATTTCAAATGCTTCATCATCGTTTTCGTAGATGGAAATATATATTTTCTCCGCAGGCATTTCAAGCACCTTTGTAAAGAATTCCCATGCCCACTGAGTAGCTTCCTTTTTGAAGTAATCCCCGAAGGAGAAATTGCCAAGCATCTCGAAGAAGGTACCATGACGAGCTGTTATTCCCACACGTTCGATATCAGGAGTGCGGATGCACTTCTGGCAGGTAGCTACACGCTTTCTCGGCGGAGTTACCTCACCTGTAAAATACTTTTTCATCGGCGCCATACCTGAGTTGATAAGCAGCAGGCTGTTATCGTTTTTCGGTATCAGCGGAAAGCTTGGCAGCCTGAGATGTCCCTTTTCCTCAAAAAAAGACAAAAACATTTCTCTGAGTTCATTTAGTCCTGTCCACTGCATTTTTCTTCACCCTTTGTCTGAAATTCTTTTTTCGGTAAATAAAAAACGAAGCCCGTCACCCAATGGGACGAAAAGCTCCGTGTTACCACCCAAATTGCACGCTAATAAAAGCGTACCTCTCAACAGCCTTATCGCGGCACAAACGCTGCGGTTTTCCGCAGTGCTCCGAGTCAGCCCGAATATCCTTTCCGTAAGGGTCTTGCACCAACTGACCCATTCTCTGTATGCGGCGGTGTTATTCTTTTTCTCATCACAGCATTATGGGAACCTCTAAAAACCTCCTTCACGGACATTTTTCTGTGAATTTTCTCGCATACTGCGTTGTCAAGCCTTTTAATACACAAAGTATTAATGCGGCTTTCCGCCTTGTCTGCGAAAAAATTCACGGGCGCAAACTGCCTCGTGTCCCGGTTTTTAGAGAACCCCTATATATAATTTTACAATATACTATTATAATGATTTTTGCCGCATTGTCAAGAGTCAAAAAGAACAACAGTTAAGAACCGATAGAATTATTTTTGTTTCTAAGTGCAAAAATCGCCCGATGTTTATTGTTTATGCGTGTATGATATGATATAATCCGATTATTAAGGAGGATAAGGTTTATGAGAAAAATATCAATATTATTTGTATGCGCGGGACTTATACTCTCTCTTGCAGCCTGCTCCGGACAGGAAGGATCAGGCGATGCTGATACGTCAACCGAAAGCAGCGTAAGCGATACAGCAGTTTCTTCGGCTGATGGTAAAACTGATACTTCTGCTGCATTGTCGGAGCTTTCTATAGAGGATGCGACCTTCGATTCCGATAAGGATTACAGCGACTCTGTAGTTTCAAAGTATCTGGATGTCAGTGTGCTTACTGACAAAACAAAGAAGGATATATTGGACAAGCTTGAGGGTGATAAGCTGACATTAGATGCTGAAGCGAAAATATCATTAGTAAAGGGTATGAGTATTGGCTTTACTGCGACAGTAGCAAAGGACGGAGAAAACACATACCGTAAGATAAGCGTTGCCTCTCAGGACAGCATAATTGTAAAAAATAAAGACGGTATTTTCACCGTGGATGAAAAGAAGAAAACTGTCGAAGCTGTACCGGATGAAAGCGGTGATGACGGCGAAGCTGAGGATTCTGTGACCCAGCAGGTCATATCATATCTGTTGTCATCCTTTGGTTTTGACAAGCTTGAGTACAAGCAGAACGGAGCAGAAGAATATAATGGTGAAGCTCTCACTTATGAAGAATACACTTCTTCCGGTGACATCTCCATAAAGCTTTACTACAACGAAAGCACTCCCAAATATATCGTAAGCACAAAGGAAGAGCTTTCTTCAGTTATAACCATAAACACTTTTGACAGTACAGCTGACTCTTCCCTGTTTGATCTGTCTGAGTATTCTCAGATCTGAGCTAATATCAAACACTGACAGTCTTCCCTTTTCTGACAAACAAATATCAAAGAGCAGGCAAAATCAAATTGACGATTTGCCTGCTCTTTGATTATATTTCAGAATAGAAATTTAGTCTGATGTTCTTGTTATATAGCTCAGCTTCCGATAAGCACGTTTCCGTGAAAACGAAAATAATCATAAGCAAAAAATGACAGTGCCGATATTATTGCTATTGTAGTCCATATCAGGAAAGCACGGTTATATGCTCTGATATTCGGGTCGCTCTTTTTCCCAAATGAGAATACAAGTGCCGTTACAATATTTACCAAAGGGAGCAGCAGCAAAAGCTGTGTGAAAAAAGCTTTCGCTGTAGACAGCGGCTTATACTCTTTTACCGATACGCTGGATTTTCCGTCAAGTTCTTTATCATCTGTTGTGCTGAGGAGCATACGGCGTGTTTTTTCCTCTGCCTGACGTTCGAGCTGTTCGATTTGCTTACTGTCAAATACCTTTTTGAAAGGCGGCTGACACAATGCTTCAATTTCTGAAGCCGTCTTTTCCTTTTTGTACAGCTCTTCTGCAATCTCATATATTATGCCTGAAGAGTCCGGAAGTGTATGTTTGTTGTCAGCTTTCGGCAGCTCATTGTCAAGCTTGACATACTGTGTACCAAGCGGAAGATAAACTGTGTGTTCTCTCTCCACAGATGAAAAGGCAGCTTCTTCATTTTCGGGTTCCTTGATAGTGTCGGCTGTATTATATTGAAGCTCAGGCATGGACACGTCCCTATCCGTTTCCGGATCGTTATTTGTAACTGCATTTGCAGTGTCTGCTGCTGTATCTGAATTTACGGCAGTTTCAGGAGATACTGTGCTTTGTTCTTTTTCCTTTTCTACAACTGTAAGTAATGCTGTGTTAGCTTCTGTACGGTTCCGTTTTCGTCCCCTCTTTTTTGTGTGTTTTTTCTGAGTTGGTTCCTCAGCAGTCTCCGGGGCAAGTGCGGACGTGCCGCAGTTCAGGCATACTGTCTGATTTTCAGGTATTTCCTTTTCGCAGCTTTTACAAAGCATGTACATTTCCTCCGATTAATATAATCAGCAGAATATTATTTCATAAAAGGCGACACCCTTGTATATAGTCTGAGACGTGAGGATATAAACCTCAGTCAAAGCGGTTCATCACAAGACCTGTTATAAGCTTGGGATAGAAATATGTGGATTTCTGGGGCATTTTTTCTCCTGCCGCCGCAACATCGCGTATCTCAGTAACTCTTGTGGGATTAAGAATAAAAGCACACTGTGCCTTTCCTGAGTTTACACTTTCTACAGCGTCCTCAAACTGCTTTACATACGTCAGGTTGATTTGTTTTGCCATATTCTCAGCATCAATGCCAAAGATCTTCCCCAGTATGAGAGTGTGCAGTACAGTAACATCAAGACCTTGTGTTGCAGCACTTTTTCCGGTGAGAAGCTGTGAAATGATATCAGTGTCTTTCAATACAAGAAGTGTATATCCATTTCCGCCGCAATACAGTGCAAAAGCTTTTTTGCCCTCGTCATACAGTGACTTCAGCTTGCTTTCTGCATCAGAGATGCTGTCCTGCTGTGTGATATCAAAATACTCTGCGCATCCCTCTATCAGCTTATCCATGTTGAAGTCCGGAAGGTCACGGACTATTCTGTGTGTAGGAAGCACGACAAGTCCTGGATGCTCCATATCAACAAGCATCATCATTACATAGTTTTCACTGCCTGTACCAATGCCTGCTTCATGGCAATAATTCCTGTAGTTAAGCGCAGTTTCATAGCGGTGATGTCCGTCTGCTATGTAGAGCTTTTTGTCTGCAAAATCATCGCATACGGCTTTGATCTCCTCAGGATCGCTGACTATCCACAAGCGGTGTGTAACTCCGTCATTATCGGTAAGTTCGTTTACTGGTTTACAGTCTGAGAGCTTATCAAGGCGGCTTGTGATATTATGCTGAGGATCCATATAAAGAGAATATATCTGGCTGAAATTGCAGTTTGTTGCCTTCATCAGATTAAAGCGGTCCTCTTTTGCTTTGGAGAGAGTTTCTTCATGTGGAAGAACTATTCCCTTAGAAAACTCCTCTATCTTCACCCTGAGTATGCAGCCCTTGAACTTTGCGTGTATGCCGTTGACGTCAAACTCCTCTTCATAGATATACAGAGAGTCTTTATCGTCCTGTTTCAGGATACCGTCTGCAAGCCACTTATCAAGGATATTGCCGGCTTCATTGTAAGGGTCGCTGCCCTTTGGAAGTTCCAGCCTGATAATGTTGCTGCTGTTTTTTTCGATATAGCCTTTTCTCTGCTCATCGCTTATGATATCGTACGGCGGACAAACAAGCTCTGATATATCACCTGCTTTTTCTGTATTGAATCTTAATGCTTTGAAGGGTCTAACCTCTGCCATTTTTCACTTCTCCTTATAAATAATATAATAGTTTATTATATTTTAACCGCAAAAAGGGTATCGTGTCAATGGCTTATACATATATTCTGCTGTAATAATAATATATCATGAAGCTTATAAAAAACGTATCATAAAATGTAGTATAAAAAACTCTGCCTTACGGGATTTCCGTAAAGCAGAGCCAGATAAAAAATGTTATTTTGCAAGTGCAGCTTCAAGAGCTTTTGCAAGCTGATCGGGACATGAAGTGCCTCTGAAACCGCACTGGATATTTTTGCAGCGTTTAATGACTTCATCAGCGGACATTCCCTCAACAAGTGCAGCAACACCCTGTGTATTGCCCATACATCCGCCATTGAATTTTACATTCTTTACAATACCGTTATCAAGTTCAAATTCAATAGATGATGAGCAGGTATTTTTTGTTTTATAGACATTTTTCATCGAAATCAACTCCTTGAAAAAATGACCGATGTCATACAACATCGGTCACAAATACATCAATCACTTGTATAAGGCATAAGTGCAAGATATCTTGAACGCTTGATAGCAACGGTAAGCTCTCTCTGATGACGAGCGCAGGTACCTGTTACTCTGCGGGGAAGAATCTTTGCTCTTTCCGATACAAAACGACGAAGTCTTGAAATATCCTTATAGTCGATCATGTCAACCTTATCTACGCAGAATGCGCAAACCTTTTTACGGCCCTTACGTCCGCCTCTGCGATTATCTCTCTCAGGTCTTTCTGCCATTTTGGGTTCCTCCTTTTACTTATTTTAGAAAGGCAGATCGTCATCATCAGGTACGACCATGAAATCCCCTGTATCACCGTTTGAATAAGACGGTGCTGCCGGTGCAGTCTCCTGACGTGAGTTCTGCTGGTAGCTGTTCTGGTAGCCTGTGTTGTAATCTCCGCCGCCTGATGAGCTTCGTTTGGATTCACAAAACTCCACATTATTTGCAACTACTTCAAAAGTATAACGCTTATTGCCGTCCTGTCCGACAAATGATCCTGTACGGATCTCACCGATAATAGCAATACGCTGTCCTTTTGTAAAGTATTTGCAAACAAACTCAGCTGTCTGACGCCATGCTACGATCGTAATAAAATCCGCCTGACGTTCTTCGCCTTGTTTTACAAAGCTGCGGTCAACTGCGATATTAAATCTTACATTCGCAATTCCAGACTGAGTGTGTTTAAGCTCAGGGTCAGCGGTAAGTCTGCCGATCAAAGATACATTATTCATAACAATACCTCCTGATCAAGCTTCCTTCTTGATGATCATTGAGCGCAGTACGCTGTCATTGATCTTTGCTCTTCTGTCGAGCTCAGCAGGGAAACCAGCTTCAGACTTGAAGTTGAAAAGCACATAGTAAGCATCGGCTTCTTTTCTGATGGGATATGCAAGTCTTCTCTTGCCCCACTCGTCAACGCTTTCCATGGTAGCATGCTTCTCAATCAGGTCGCTGAACTTCTTTACAGTCTCAGCTACAGCCTCTTCGCCGTTCTTAAGAGAAACCACGATAACTGCTTCATAAGAATTGATAACTGCCATTGTAATTAACCTCCTTCCGGACTTTGACCCTCTGTCAAGCAAAGGGTAAGGATAGATGTGCATATCTGCACAACATATTGAATTATATCATCATTCCGCTTTTTTGTCAAGCTAGAATTTTTTAGAATAGATAGCAAATCAAGATTTCAACGAAAATTCTGACTGGATTTTTAAATTATTTTTTATGAGACTCTCCCCTATCTTCCTTTCCTAAAAGACAAAAATGTTGACATCTATACGTAAATGCTGTAAAAACAAACAGGTGCATCGACCTTTATCAGGACAATGCACCTGCAAATTTTATTTATGCTTTCAAATCATCTGCTATATAACCCAAAATGTATCTGAGTTAATTTTAGGATGTTCTTATTTGTAGTACTTATCTCTTGCTGTGTAAGAGGTGTGGAGATAATGGTGAGCTTTCTCTTTGCCGGGAGCCTCGAAGAACTCATCATAAATCATCTTGATAACAGGGCTGTCGTCACAAACTCTGAACTCAGCGTTCTTGTCGTAGTCGTAGAGAGCCTTTGAACGCAGTGCCTTGTAATCAACATAGTTGCTTACACTGTCGCTTCTTGTGGGCTGACCGCCGCCGTTTATGCAGCCGCCGGGACAAGCCATAACTTCTATCATCTGATAGTCAGCCTCGCCGCTCTTTACCTTCTCAACAAGCTTTCTTGCATTGCCAAGACCGGATGTTACAGCAACCTTTACAGTAACGCCTGCAACCTCATATGTTGCAACTCTTACTTCCTCAGGTCCACGAACCTCTTCAAAGTCTACCTTCTTGAAGTCGCCGTCAAGTATACGTGCAGCTGTTCTGAGTGCAGCCTCAAGTACGCCGCCTGTTGCGCCGAATATCGCGCCGCCGCCTGTTGCCTTATTGAAGGGAGCGTCAAAATCTTCCTCAGGAAGATTTGTAAAGTCGATACCTGCACGCTTGATCATTCTTGCAAGCTCTCTTGTGGTGAGTGCAACATCAACATCATCATAGTTCTCGTCAGAACGGAGCTGAGGTCTTGTAGCCTCGAACTTCTTTGCTGTACAGGGAATTACGCTGACAACGAAAACATCCTTAGGATCAATGTTGTTCTTCTGGCAGTAATAACCCTTAAGAACAGCACCGAACATAGCCTGAGGTGACTTGCAGGTTGAAAGATGAGGAAGCATCTCAGGATAATAATGCTCAACAAACTTTACCCAGCCGGGGCAGCATGATGTAAACATCGGAAGTGTGCCGCCGTTCTTTATTCTTTCTACCAGCTCATTTGCTTCTTCGATGATAGTAAGGTCAGCTGTAAAGTCCATGTTGAAAGCGCTTACGTTCTCGCCGAGACGTTTGATAGCAGCAGCCATTTTACCTTCTACATTGGTGCCTATAGGCATATCGAAAGCTTCACCAAGTGTTGCCTTGATGGAAGGAGCTGTAAAGAAGAGTACCTTCTTTGTGGGGTCTGCAATAGCGTCCCATACCTTGTCCTCCTGAGGCTTCTCTGTAAGAGCGCCTACAGGACAGCTTACTACGCACTGACCGCAGCCAACGCAGGGAGCGTTATCAAGGCTCTTATCGAATGCACTGCCAACGTGAGCATCAAAGCCTCGTCTGATAGCACCGATAACCGAGATGGACTGTACGTTCTTACAAGCAGCAACACAACGCATACAGTTGATACACTTGTTGTTGTCACGAACAATATATGGTGAAAGATCGTCTATCTCGTAGATAGGCTCTTCACTCTGGAATCTGTCCTCATCAACGCCATACTCAAGAGCGAGCTTCTGAAGCTCACAGTTGTTGTTTCTGAGACAGGAAAGGCACTTTTTCTTATGGTTAGAAAGCAGAAGCTCGATGGTAGTCTTTCTGGACTTTATTACAGCAGGAGTGTTTGTGAAAACCTCCAGACCCTCCTCTGCCGGATAAACGCAGGCAGCGAGCAAACCTCTGCGGTTCTTTGCTTCTACCATACAGACACGACAGGCACCTATACAGTTGATATCTTTAAGGTAGCAGAGTGTAGGGATCTCTATATTAGCCTGCTTTGCAGCCTGTAAAATTGTATATCCCTGAGGAACCTCTACAGGAATATTATTTATCTTAAGATGTACTGTTTCCATTTATATATTCCCCTCCTTATACTGTACGGATAGCACCGAACTTACAGTTGCTCATGCAGACACCGCACTTGATGCACTTATCGGTATCGATAACATGAGGCTCTCTGACTTTACCGGTGATAGCATTAGCAGGACAATTTCTTGCGCAGAGAGTGCAGCCCTTACATTTGTCGGCAATAATCTCATACTTGATGAGTGACTTACAAACACCGGCAGCGCAGGTCTTGTTGTAGATGTGATCAACATATTCCTGTCTGAAGAACTTCATCGTAGAGAGTATCGGGTTAGGAGCAGTCTGTCCAAGTGCGCAAAGTGATGACTTCTGCATATGCTGAGCCAGTTCCTCGATCTTCTCCAGATCCTCAGGCTCACCCTTGCCCTGTGTTATCTTATCAAGATACTGAAGCAGACGTCTTGTACCTACACGGCACGGAGTACATTTACCGCAGCTCTCGTCAACTGTAAACTCAAGATAGAACTTAGCGATATCTACCATACATGAATCCTCGTCAAGTATTATCATACCGCCGGAGCCCATCATGGAGCCGATTGCAAGAAGGCTGTCATAATCTATAGGAGTATCAATATGCTCTGCAGGGATACATCCGCCGGAAGGACCGCCTGTCTGAGCTGCCTTGAACTTTTTGCCGTTGGGGATGCCGCCGCCGATTTCTTCGATGATCTCACGGAGTGTTGTGCCCATCGGAATCTCAACAAGGCCGACGTTTGTGATCTTACCGCCGAGAGCAAATACCTTTGTGCCCTTGCTTGTTTCTGTACCCATAGATGAGTACCACTTGCTTCCCTTGAGAATGATCTGTGCGATATTAGCATAAGTCTCAACGTTGTTAAGAACTGTAGGCTTGCCGAAAAGACCCTTAACAGCAGGGAACGGCGGACGGGGACGAGGCTCACCTCTGTTGCCCTCGATGGAAGTCATAAGCGCTGTTTCCTCACCGCATACGAATGCACCTGCACCAAGTCTTATCTCTATATCAAAGTTAAAGCCTGTACCAAGAATATTCTCACCGAGGAAGCCCTTCTCTCTTGCCTGTTCAAGAGCGATGCTGAGTCTGTTTACAGCAATAGGATACTCGGCTCTTACGTATACAAAGCCTCTCTGTGCGCCGATAGCATAGCCTGCAATAGCCATTGCTTCGATAATGCACTGCGGGTCACCTTCCAGTATGGAACGATCCATGAATGCGCCCGGGTCGCCTTCGTCTGCGTTACAGCAAACGTATTTGATATCGCCCTTTGAAGCCTTTGCGAACATCCACTTTCTGCCGGTGGGGAATCCGCCGCCGCCGCGGCCTCTCAGACCTGAATCAAGAACCTCCTGAATGACCTCATCAGGAGTCATTGTTGTAAGAGCCTTGGCAAGAGCCTGATATCCGTCTGTTGCGATATATTCGTTGATATCCTCAGGATCTATAACACCGCAGTTACGCAGAGCGATTCTGAGCTGCTTTTTATAAAAGTTTGTTTCTGAAAGAGAAATGATAGTGCCGTCATCCTTTACTGTCTCCTTATAGAGCAGTTCCTTAACGACATTACCCTCTTTAAGGTGTTCCTTAACGATACGCTTTACACCCTCCGGAGTAGCCTGAGAGTAGAAAGAGCCTTCGGGATAAACTATCATGATCGGACCGAGAGAGCAGAGACCGAAGCAGCCTGTGCGTACAACGTGTATCTCATTTTCGATCCCGTTTTCTTTAAGAGCTTCATCAAGAGCTGCAAGAACCTTTTTACTGCCTGAAGATGTACAGCCTGTACCGCCGCATACAAGAACCTGCTTGCGGTAGCCTGTATTGGCAGCGAGCTTCTCGCCCTCTTCCTTAACTACCTTACGAACCATAACGAGTTCTTCATATTCTTTTTTGATGTTATTGAGTTCTTCCAGAGTCATTAGTTACTTCCCCCTTCTTCTGCAATATATTTATCGAGAATTTTATCAACCTCTGCCGGGGTCAGCTTACCGTAAACTTCCTCGTCGATCATCATGACCGGAGCAAGACCGCAGGCGCCCACACAGCGACAGGAGTCAATAGAGAAAAGTCCGTCTGAGGTACACTCGCCGCTCTTGATACCGAGCTTCTTCTCGACCTCTGCAAGAACCTTATCAGCACCCTTAACATAACAAGCGGTGCCAAGACAGACGCTTATCTTGTGTTTACCCTTTGGTGTAAGGCTGAAACGTGAGTAGAACGTAGCAACACCATAGACCTCGCTGAGCGAAACATTAAGACCATCGGCAACCTTCTGCTGGACCTCTATGGGAAGATAACCGTAGATCTCCTGAGCCTCATGAAGTACAGGCAATAAAGCACCCGGTAAGTCCTTGTTTTGTTCGATAACTTCAAGAAGCTTTTTCTCCTGCTCTGGAGTGCCCTTGAATTCCGGAAGGGATTTATCTGCCATTAATATTCCTCCAAACTTTTATAAAATTTCTTTTGGAGTACACATACGCTATACCCCAAATATACATATATTATATTATATAATTTATCAAATTTCAAGATTAATTATCAGATTTCTATTTATTTTAAACTATTTTTACATTATTTTTTCTTATCAGGAATTTTAAAGCCGTTTTTTGTCTTATATTTTGTATACTTGCTGAAATAACTGATAATTATTATTATTTTATAGAGCGATATTGTGATATTTATTGAAACTTTATCAACTATTTACAGCAGTTTTCACAATTGTATCCGGGCGTTTTAAACGACAGAATACTGCATGACGATATCAAATTATAGAAATAGTCATTGCACAAAAAAAGACACCCATGCAGGTGTCATTATAAAAATGATTGCTATGATTAAAATAAAAAAACCTGCCGAACATTATCGACAGGTTATATTGGAGCGGATGACGAGGCTCGAACTCGCTACCTCAACCTTGGCAAGGTTGCGCTCTACCAGATGAGCTACATCCGCATTTATCTTGTCGTCCTCTCGACGACTTCATTATTATAATATACATTCATGTATTTGTCAAGTGTTTTTTTAAAAAAAATTATTATTATTTTTTACGTTATTTTTTTGATTATTTTTTTGATGCTTTTTTTACGTTTTTTGACATTATTTCTGACGCTCTGGTTATCGTATTATATCTCGTTTTCTGTACGAGAAAATATTACACTATTATTCGTTTTAGATTTAAAGCTTCAGTATTTGTTTCTTTTTTGTCCGGTTGTATGTTGGATAAAAAAGGAGTATAATAGACAGGCAAGTAATTGATAATAATTATTGGATTGTATATATAAAAATACAAATCAAACAGCTATTATGATCATTCAGGAACGGAGAGAGAATATGGATATCGAATTTGCAAAAGAAAAAGTAAAACAGCTTACGGAGGAGATCAATTACCATAACAAAAAATACTATGATCAGGATGCTCCCGAAATAGATGACCGAACTTACGATATGATGCTCAGAGAGCTTGAAGATCTTGAAAGGGAATTTCCGGAGCTTCTGAGTGTTGACTCCCCCACACAGAGAGTCGGCGGAAGTGCAGGGGGAAAATTCTCGCCGGTGGAACACAGCGTTCCTATGGAAAGCCTGCATGACTCTTTCTCTCACGATGAAATTCTGGACTTTGATAAAAGAGTTCGTGAGTCCGTTTCATCACCCTCTTATGTCGTGGAGCCTAAAATTGACGGTCTGTCAGTTTCCGCTGAGTACAGAAACGGCATCTTTGTAAGAGGCTCCACAAGAGGTGACGGTCTTGTTGGCGAGGATATTACAGATAACCTTAAAACTATAAGGTCACTGCCTATGAAGCTGAATAAACCGCTGCCATATATCGAGGTCAGGGGTGAAGTCTATATGTCTGTTGACAGCTTTGAAAGACTTGTTGAGGGTCAGGAGGAACGTGAGGAGAAGCCCTTTAAAAATCCCAGAAATGCCGCTGCCGGTTCTTTGAGACAAAAGGATGCAAAGATCACAAAGGAACGAGAGCTTGATATTTTTGTTTTCAATGTTCAGCAGATAGAGGGCGATACCCTTGACGGACACAAGCAGTCTCTTGATTATCTGAGAGAACTGGGCTTTACCACTCTTCCCTTTTATGACAAGTGCGATACCATTGATGAAGTAATACAGAAAATTGAAGATATCGGAAATAAAAGGGGTGAACTGCCTTTCCAGATCGATGGAGCTGTTGTAAAGATAGACAGCTTTGCGCAGCGTGAGATACTTGGCAGTACATCAAAATTCCCTAAGTGGGCAGAAGCTTATAAGTATCCGCCGGAAGAAAAAGAGACAGAATTGCTTGATGTGGAAATAAATGTGGGCAGAACAGGCGTACTTACTCCAACGGCTATATTAGCACCTATAACTATTGCAGGTACGACAGTCAGCCGTGCAACGCTTCACAATGAGGATTTTATCAGGGACAAGGATATCCGTATAGGCGATACCGTAATACTGCGTAAAGCAGGAGAGATCATCCCGGAAGTGGTTTCTGTGTCAAAGCATAAGGATGGTTCTGTACCCTATAGAATGCCTGAAGTCTGTCCTTCCTGCGGTTCACCTGTTTCATATGAAAACGGAGAGGCTGCACTGCGATGTACAAACACCGATTGTCCGGCTCAGCTTATGCGCCATATGATACATTTTGTTTCGAGGGACGCTATGGATATTGACGGACTGGGCGAGAGAATACTTCATGAGCTTGTTGATAACGAACTTATATCCTCTCCTCTCGACTTGTACAGATTGACAAAAGAGGATATTATGACGCTTGAAAAGAAAAAGGATAAGTCCTCAGAAAATCTGATAAATGCAATTGCACGATCAAAAGACAATGACCTTTATCGTATAGTATTTGCTCTTGGTATCAGACATATCGGTCAGAGGGCAGCAAAGCTTCTTTCAAACAGATTTATGACACTTGATAATATCGCTTCGGCAAGTGCGGAGGAAATATCTCAGATAGAAGGCTTCGGTGATATTATGGCACAGAGTACCGCAGCTTATTTTTCTCTTGACGACAGCAAGAAGCTTGTGGAAGAGATAAAAGCTCTGGGCATTAATACAAAAAATCTCAGCGCACCTGAACCGGTGGCTGATAACAGTCCTTTCCTCAACAAGACTTTTGTTATAACAGGTACTTTGCCGAATTACAAACGCACAGAAGCCGCTGCTATTATCGAATCTCTCGGAGGGAAGGTATCCTCAAGCGTTTCAAAGAAAACCGACTATGTTCTTGCAGGTGAAGAGGCAGGAAGCAAGCTTACAAAGGCTCAGACTCTGGGCATAACCATAATAGACGAAGCGGAATTTGAAAATATGCGGAACAATTAAAAATAAGGCGGGTCAAAGATGTTTAAAAAGTTTCTGAAGGCATATTCAAAAAAGGCGCTGCATTATATACTGCGGTTTCTTAAATGGTCTGGAATATCAATAGCCACGGGACTTGTTGTGGGAGGTATAAGTACACTGTTTTCCTTTTGTATGAACTGTGCTACAGAGTATCGTGAGGAAAACGATTATATTCTGTATCTGCTTCCACTTGCAGGTATTGTTACCGTGTTTTTATACAGCATATTCAAATACAAAAACGACAAGGGTACCAATCTCGTTCTTTCAACTATCCATGCAAAGGATGAGATACCCTTCCGCATGGCTCCGCTTATTTTTATCACCACTATACTGACGCATTTGTTTGGCGGTTCCGCAGGACGTGAAGGGGCTGCTTTGCAGCTTGGCGGCAGTCTTGGCAATCAGCTTGGACGCTGGTTCAGGTTAGATGACGCCGACAAGCGTGTTGTTGTTTTGTGCGGCATGAGCTCGGCTTTTTCCGCTGTTTTCGGAACTCCTATGGCAGCTGCTGTGTTCTCTATGGAAGTGGTAAGCGTAGGTGTGATGTACTACGCAGCACTTCTCCCCTGTATTTTTTCATCTCTTATAGCATCGTATTTTTCATCGTTTTTCGGACTGAAGGAAACTGCATTTAATGAACTGGCATTTCCCTCATTGGATTTTTTAAATGCGGCTGAGGTAATATTTTTATCGGCACTCTGTGCAGTGCTGAGTATAGCCTTCATAGTGTTTATGCACTTTACTGGAGATATGTTCAGAAAATACCTTACAAATCCGTATATCAGGATTTTCCTTGCCGGTAGTGCAATAGTACTGCTCTCTCTTCTGTTTCAGACAAGGGACTACAACGGTGCCGGTATTTCCGTGATTGCCAGAGCTGTTAATGACGGTGAAGCTGTTCCCTATGCTTTTATTCTGAAAATGCTATTCACTGCCATAACTATTGAAGCAGGATACCGCGGCGGTGAAATAGTTCCGTCATTCTTCATAGGTGCGACCTTCGGATGTACATTTGGTGCCATAGTGGGATTTTCACCCTCTGTATGTGCAGTCATAGGATTGATAGCAATGTTCTGCGGCGTGACAAACTGCCCGATTACTTCACTGCTTATCAGTGTGGAACTGTTCGGTTCAGACGGAATATATTATTATCTTATCGCAATAGCGGTGAGCTATTTTCTGTCAGGCTATTACGGACTGTACAAGGATCAGACTATCGTATACTCAAAATATAAAACAAAATACCTTAACCGCAAAACTCATCAATGATTAATTCATTTAATACAGAATATATTATTCTGACAGGAGATGAAATAGTTTATGCAGAACCATCTTGGTTTACTTTATGAATATGCGGAAGATATACTGACATCTGACGGTATGCTGTCAGAAAAAAGCTTCTTACAGCATGGAACTGTAAGTGTATATGAACATTCTGTCGCAGTCGCGATAATGTGCATTTCAATAGCTCATTTTTTGGCTCGATATCTTCATATTAAAACTGATGAACGCTCACTTGTAAGAGGAGCGCTTTTGCATGACTATTTCCTGTATGACTGGCATATATCTGACAAATCACACAGATTTCACGGATTTAGTCATCCAAAGACCGCTCTGAAAAATGCCCAGAGGGATTTCGAGCTTAATAAAATAGAAAAGAATATGATATTACGTCATATGTTTCCACTGACGTTTCCTCCACCGAGATATCGTGAAGGAATGATTCTTTGCGTTGCTGACAAAATATGTGCACTCAGCGAAACGATCAAACGGCAGGATAATAAACACAAAAAGCATTGACTCCTTGGAGATGATATTTTACATGTTAGATACAATTGAAAAATACTACCTTTTGCTTCTGATATACAGCTTTGCAGGATGGATATGGGAAAGTGTGATTTGCGCACTGATTTTTCAAAAGAAGCTTATAAACAGTGGCTTTTTTATCGGACCCTATTGTCCGATTTACGGCTTCGGAGCACTGTTGGATATAATAGTATTGGGGTGGATAAAGGATCCTATACTATTGTTTTTTGCAAGTGCATTTATTTGCTGCATTATGGAATACATTACATCCTATGTTATGGAAAAGTTGTTTAATGCAAGATGGTGGGATTATTCTGATATGAAATTCAATATAAACGGACGTGTATGTCTTTTAGGATTTGTGGCATTTGGTATACTGTCTGTGCTGCTTACAAAGTATATTGATCCCTTTATAGAGTCATTGATAATTGCAACTCCTGAAACCCTGATTCATACAGGCTGTATAGTAAGTGCAGTAATAATAACCATAGATGTTATTATTACCCTTAAAAGTATTAAGGGCTTCAATGACAAGCTCCGGGTGTTTACAGAAGCGCTTCTTGAAAAAGGAAGTGCTTTATCAGAAACTATTATCGAGAGACAGTCAGTTATATCCGAAACACTTGCTGAGAAAAAGAATGCTGTTACAGATGCTATATCTGAAAAGAAAAGTGCTGTTACAGATAAGCTGCAAAGCACAGCTGCCTATGAAAAACTAGATGCGATTAAAAAGTATATTTAGTGTCTGCTCAATGATCAAGCAATTTCAAAGCGTTCATTATCCCGACTTCT
>CAMHOE010000011.1 GCA_946186665.1 uncultured Clostridia bacterium
AACACTCGGTTCGGGATCAACACTCGGTTCGGGATCAACACTCGGTTCGGGATCAACACTCGGTTCGGGATCAGGGACACCAAGTGCAGGTATTACTTCTTTCTCTACCTCACCACAAACTTCACAAGTTCTTACTTTTTCGCCGTCCTCTGTTTCTGTTGGTTCCTTTGTTACTGTCCACTCGCTCCACTCATGTTCAAGTGCAGGGATAACTCTTGTGAGTGTCAGACCACATTCTGAACAGGTCACTGTCTCTCTGCCTGATCTGCTGCAAGTTGCTTCTCTTATTACAACCGGCTCTCCAAACTTATGTTCATCGCAGAGGGGAACAAACTTTATTTCGTTTTCATTTGCATATTCCTCTGCCTTAGTGTCCTTGTAGCCGTATATGGTCAGGTCTTCGTTGTGGTTTTTAAAGGTATTTTCACCTATTACTGTAACACTTCCCGGAATAACAACTGCTGTAAGTTCGGAACAATCGCCGAAAGCTTCAGATTCTATTTTTGTAACGGTATCAGGTATTTCAACACTCGTAAGTGCTGTGTTGTAGAATGCATTTGCTCCGATAGTAGTTACACCTGAACCTATGTATACAGCTGCAAGCTTTTCACAGCCGCTGAACATACTTTCACCTATTACTCCTGCGCCATCTTCAATGTAAACATCCTCTAAGTTATCACAGTCTGCGAATACGCGTCCTCCAATTGATGACACACTTCCGGGGATTGTAACACTTTCAAGGCTGTCACAATCTGTAAAAGCATAGCTTTCTATTGTTTCAACTGAATTGCCTATTTTCAGTTCTTTTAATGATGTGCAGTCACTAAAAGCTGCACCACCGATCTCTGTTACGCCGTTTCCTATGGTGATTTTTTCAAGTCCTGTGCATGATGAAAATGCTCCATAAAAACCCCATCCATAACCACCCTCAATAGCGATGACGCTGTCGGGAATAGTTATCTCTTTTATCGCAATACAATCTTTGAAAGCACTGCTACAGATAGTTTCAACTCCGTTTGAAATTGTAACGCTTTGCAAAGCCTTGCAGTCTGCGAATGTGCCACTTTCTATTGTTTTTACCGAACCCGGAATAGTTACTGACTTAAGACTTTCACAGCTCTCAAAAGCAGATTCACCGATTTCTTTAATGGACTTAGGAAGTTTAATGCTCTCAAGGCTGTCACAGCCTGCGAATACGCGTCCTCCAATTGATGACACACTTCCGGGGATTGTAACACTTTCAAGGCTGTCACAATCTGTAAAAGCATAGCTTTCTATTGTTTCAACTGAATTGCCTATTTTCAGTTCTTTTAATGATGTGCAGTCACTAAAAGCTGCACCACCGATCTCTGTTACGCCGTTTCCTATGGTGATTTTTTCAAGTCCTGTGCATGATGAAAATGCTCCATAAAAACCCCATCCATAACCACCCTCAATAGCGATGACGCTGTCGGGAATAGTTATCTCTTTTATCGCAATACAATCTTTGAAAGCACTGCTACCGATAGTTTCAACTCCGTTTGAAATTGTGACACTTTGCATACCGGTACATCCTCTGAAAGCATCACTGCCAATAGTTTTGACAGAACCGGGAATATAAGCTAAAGTTATGCCAGTCTTATCTGCAAACGCACCGTATCCTATTTCACTTACGGTTTTGCCTGCAATCTTGTTTGGTATCTCAAGCTCTCCTTTTGTGATGCTTGTTCCGGTAATTTTTACTGTACCGTCATCAAGCTCTTCATAGTCGAACTCTCCCTCTGTTTTCGTTTCAGCAGATACTGAAACTGACAGAGAGTCACTTACTGTGAGCGCAGCACCGCCTGCACTTGTCAGCATAGCTGCCGCAAGTATGACGGTGAGGACTTTTTTTGCTCCCTTTTTCATAACATAAAACCTCCGTTTAATATTTTTTCTACAACATATACTTATACTGTACAGCTGCTAAAATGGAACACTTGTGTTCCTTTATTAAGAATAATACCATACTTCTGTAGCATTTTCAAGTGTTTTAGTAAAAAATATGTTAGAAATTTTTAGATAGAGTTTTAGGAGGAATTTTTATGTACTATACAGAAAGATTAAAGGAGCTGCGTGAATATAACGAGCTGACACAGGAACAGGTCGCAGAAGCTATCGGCGTTAAGCGTGAGCAGTACAGAAGATACGAAACCGGCGTTAACGAAATTAAAGCAACTCATATAATCAAATTTGCAAAGCTTTATAATGTAACGAGTGACTACATTCTTTGTTTAAGCGATAAGAAACAATTTTAAAATTACACTATTATAATGTAGGATTTTCACTTTATCGTAAAAGCTCGAACAAAAAAGCCGATAAGTGAATAATATTTACCGATATATGTTTGACAATTGTATGCGCAGTGTTATATAATGTAAGGAAGAAATAAGATCATGTGCCGGAAACGGTACAGCCACTTTTCGGAGGTAAAAAGCTATGATGATAACTTGCACAAAATGCGGTACGAAATATTCGGATGACGCTCCTTCCTGCCCATACTGCGGCACACCTCAGGATCTTCGTCAGCAAACACCGACCTATGCCGCACCAAGCGAATACTATCGTGAAGACTCTAACGACAAAGTTATGGGAATACTCTCTTATTGCGGTCTGCTGTGCCTTATCCCTATGTTTACTGCAAAGGATTCGGAGTTTGTCCGCTATCATGTAAAGCAGGGTGCAACTATCTGCTTCTTCTCAATAATATACTCCTTTATAAACTTCTTGCTTACTATTATTGTAAATGTCATATTCCCACCGTTCTATCAGAATGACATAGTCGGATGGGTCTCAAACCCTGTGGCTTCTGTTATTAACACAACGCTCTCACTTGTTCATATTTTCTTCCTTGTACTTGCATTGATGGGCATTTCGTCCGTTTTGCAGAAGCAGACAAAGGAAATACCCATAGTCTGCAAGATCACTTTTGTCGGCGACCTGATCGACAAATATGTATATAAATCGGAATAATACATATGTTTACGACAGTCTTTCTGTTTATACAGAAAGGCTGTTTTTGCAAAATGTACAAGATATCCGACTTTTGTTCATCATATAGTAAGTATTTTCCCACTTGACAATATTTCAGGATTAAGATATACTCAAATCGTACAATTCGAAAGTACATAAATGTGTATATTTATACGGAGGAATTAAACTATGGCTATTTGTTCAAATTGCGGCAGCCAGTATCCTGACGGTTCTGTGGTATGCCCTTACTGCGGCGTTGCTCCTCAGCAGGTCCAGCAGCCCCAGCAGGTTCAACAGCCCTTCCCACAGCAGCCCCAGCAGGTTCAGCAGCCATTTCCGCAGCAGCCCCAGCAGGTTCAGCAGCCCTTCCCGCAGCAGCCTTATCAGCAGCCCTATCCGCAGCCTTATCCGGCTCAGTCAAACTCAAATGACACACTGATGGGTGTGCTTGCATATCTCGGAATACTTTCACTTATTCCGCTGTTTGCTGCAAAGGACTCTAAGTTTGCACGTTTCCACACAGGACAGGGCATGACACTTTTTGCATTCAGCTTTGCTTACTCTCTTTTAGTTATTATTATCACTACTATTCTCAACTTTGCCGTACCGCTGTCTTGGGATCCTTTCATTGGCTACCACACCAATCCCGTAGTTACCATAATATCTTCTATACTGTGGATGGGCAGCATATTCTTTACTGTTCTCGCCATAATCGGCATTGTCAATGTTGTAAATAAGAAAATGGTAAAATTACCTATTTTCGGCAACCTTGATTTCATCAGCAAGATGATTGACAAATAATCCGCTGTCAAAAGATAATACTAAAACCAAAAGCACTTCTCACAGAAAAAGATCTGTAGGAAGTGCTTTGTTATTATATTCAAAGCGTTCAGCGATCAGACGCTCTGAAAACCGCTGTTATATTATGTACGCGAAAATCATTGTGAATATTTTTTATCAGCAATTCTGCTGCGGTCCGTAAAGAAAACGCTGTCATTCACTTCTCTGACAACGCCCTCATTTTCAAGCGGAAAAGAAGAGTAGTTAATTTCGCTGTATTGCGGCAAAGAGGAGTCAAGATATTTCTGCACCATATTTTTCACTCCAAGCTCCTCACCGATAACTCTTCCTGCATCTGTCATTATTCTATCCTGGTCAAACTCATTCATTATCCACATCTCCTCTTTTTATCATCTCAGCTGACCCTCTACCATTATACATCATCCCCCCAAAAAATCAACCCCCGGCGCAGGCGGCACACGGAAATCAAGTTTCTTCAAAAGAATATTAAAATTATGTCATTCTGAACACAGATGAATAATTTTCATCACAAAATTGGCATTATTGAAATAATTATTTGTTGTAATGGTCGTTAAAATAACCATTTCGCTGTTGATAATTTTTGAAAATTGATTTCCGTGCAGGCGGCACACGTCAATCTAATTTGGAAATTATTTTGTTACTTTTCAGAATCAACCTTCTTTCTTGAGCTTGCCGAAAGGGCTTAAAGTGCGTTTTTTCTAATTAATTAAACCTGACAGGCATAGTAAAGTGTGCATAAGTCACTCAAAGATTATTCGCTTAACGCTCAAAATGACATCTTATTAAACTTTGTATCATTTTGATGTCTGAATTAGATTGACGTGCAGGCGGCAAGCTGCCGCTCCCAATTCGCAGTGCAGAGCCTGCACTCCCAATTCGCGCTGGCGTTCGTACCCCAAGGGCACTTCCTTCGGGCGCTAACGCTCACTCTGATAGTATGACCGAACATCTTCCTGCCCGCGATTGACGGCACGCACCTGCCAGACACTTGTCCCCATCCGCCGTCGCAGCCCTTAGGGGCTGCTGTTTCGGCTGGTCTATAAAAACAAAAAGTTTTTTCGCCTATTCAACTTAATGCGCCTGCATATTCCAATGTTCAATGTGCAATGTGCAATGTTCAATGTTATGCTACAAAACTATAGACGTGAACCGCAATAGCCAAAGTGCTCTCTAAAGAGCACGACGCGGACGGGTCAGATAAATGTAGATGCGTTCTAAGTCGTCCAGTGCGGTCACGCACTCACTATTTCTGGTTTTGTGGAAAAATAACTGAGAGTATGATATAATGTCATCATAGATGGAAAAGGGGATGAATGTATGAGAATACTAAGTACTGTACCGCAGGAGGATGGCTATACCATGCCGGCGGAATTTTCAAAGCATTACGGCTGTATCATGATATTTCCGCACAGACGGGATTCATGGCAGAACGGCGCCTATGCCGCACGAAAGGCTTTTGCTCAAGTGATAGATATTATCTCACGCAGCGAAAAGGTAATAGTATGCGCAAGATATGACGACTACGACAGCGCACGTTCTATGCTGGGTGATAACGTCCGTGTTATAGAGATGGAGTCAGATGACTCATGGGCAAGAGATGTTGCTCCGACTTTCGTAAGCAGCGGAAAGGATATAAGAGGTATAGACTGGGGCTTCAACGCATGGGGCGGTCTGTATGACGGACTGTATTTTCCGTGGGATAAGGACAATAAGATGGCTCGCAAGCTTTGCGATATGCTCGACAAGGACACCTACAACAAACGCAGTTTCATTCTTGAAGGCGGCTCCATACACACCGACGGCGAAGGTACTATACTTACAACAGAAGCGTGTCTGCTCAGCAAGGGACGCAACCCCCATATGTCAAAGGAAGAAATAGAAAATGAGCTGAAGCGGTATCTCGGCGGAGAAAAGGTCATATGGTTAAAGTCCGGAATTTACAATGACGAGACAAACGAACACGTTGATAATATCTGTGCATTTACCTCTCCCGGTGAGGTAGCGCTTGCATGGACGGATGACAAAAGCGACCCGCAATATAAGATGTCACAAAGCTGTCTTGAAATTCTGGAAAACTCCACGGATGCAAAGGGCAGAAAGCTCAGGGTACACAAGCTGCCGCTTCCGAAGCCTGTTACCATCACAGCGGAGGAATGTGACGGGCTTGACGATATGAACGGAGAGCCGACACGCACCCCCGGTGAGCGTCTTGCGGCGTCATATGTAAATTTCTATATATCAAACGCACACGTTATTGTTCCGCAGTTTGGTGACGAGAACGACGGTAAAGCTCTTGAAATACTGCGTCCGCTGTTTCCCACAAAGGAAGTTGTGGGAGTGTACGCAAGGGATATTCTCATCGGCGGCGGAAACATTCACTGTATCACACAGCAGATACCGTATTTTGAAAACTGAAACAGGAGGAAAAACAAATGTCAAAAACAAAGATAGCCGCAGTACAGATGTCAATGGGCTGCAAGGCAGAGGACAATATTTTTAAAGCAGAATACATGGTAAGAAAGGCAGCCGCTGAAGGAGCGAATATCATACTTCTTCCGGAGCTGTTTGAAACAAAATATTTTTGTCAGGAAAAGGACTATGACTATTACAAGCTGGCTCAGCCTGTAAATGAGAACCTTGCGGTAAAGCGTTTCTCACAGGTAGCAAAGGAGCTTGGCATTGTAATTCCGGTAAGCTTTTACGAGCGTGATATCAACAACACCTACAACAGTGTTGCCATGATAGACGCAGACGGCAGTATCTTAGGTGTATACAGAAAGACACACATTCCTGATGACCAGTTCTATCAGGAGAAGTTCTATTTCACTCCCGGCGATACAGGCTTTAAGGTCTGGAAAACAAAATTCGGAAACATTGGTGTAGGTATATGCTGGGACCAGTGGTTTCCGGAATCCGCCCGCTGTATGGCGCTCATGGGTGCAGACCTGATACTTTACCCCACCGCCATAGGCTCAGAGCCGATACTTGACGTGGACAGTATGCCCCACTGGAGACGCTGTATGCAGGGTCACGCCGCTTCAAACATTATACCCGTAGCCGCCGCAAACCGTGTCGGCACCGAAACCGTGACGCCCAACAAGGACAACAACAATCAATCCTCTTCCCTGTGCTTCTACGGTTCCTCATTCATAACGGACGAGACCGGCGAGATAGTATCCTCCGCCGACCGCACCTCCGAATGTATAATATACTCAGAGACTGACTTTGAAAGCAACACTTCCCTCCGACTCAGCTGGGGACTCTTCCGTGACCGCCGCCCCGAGCACTACAAAACAATGTGGAATGTGGAAAGTGGAAAGTGGAATTGAATTTATAATTCCGGATTTAAAAATAATAGTGTGCAGAAAAAACGCTGAAAAAACAGCCGATAGCTTCGGAACACTTTCCCGTCTATCGGCTGTTTTATTAATTGTACATTTCAAATTGATCATTGCTCAATGCTCATAGTGGCACGGGCATTAAGGGAGGTCGTTGCTGTATTGCCTGAGAGGTATTCATAATACGCCTGAGAGCCTACCATAGCGCCATTATCGCCGCAAAGTTCAAGCGGCGGATAATAACATTCCCAACTGCGTTTAGCGCATTCTTCGGCTATTCTGCGCCGCAAGAGAGAGTTTGCAGACACACCTCCGGCAAGCACCAGCTTTTTATACCCCAGTTCCTCAGCAGCCCTCAGGAAATTATCCGTAAGACTGTCAACTACCGCCTTGCGGAATGACGCGGACAGGTCGGCGGCAGGCAGCTCGCTGCCCTTCTGGGACGCATTATGGATAAGGTTTATTACTGCTGTTTTCAGCCCCGAAAAACTGAAATCATACGGCGCGCCCCCCACTCTCGGTCTTGGGAGTCTGAATGACAAAGGGTTGCCGCTTTCCGCAAGCTTATCAAGATGTATTCCGCCGGGATAGGGCATACCCATAGTACGCGCGGCTTTATCAAAGGCTTCACCTGCGGCATCGTCACGAGTCTTTCCGACTATCTTCATTTCGGTATAGTTTTTCACTTCTACAATGTGACTGTGCCCGCCTGACACCACAAGACACAAAAAAGGCGGTTCAAGCTCCGGATGCGCTATGTAATTGGACGCTATATGTGAGCGCAGATGATGCACGGGTATCAGCGGAAGCCCCGTTGACATAGACAGCCCCTTTGCAAAGTTTACACCCACAAGCAGCGCACCTATCAGTCCCGGCGCATAAGTTACGGCTATTGCATCTATGCCGTCAAAGCCTATGGATGCGTCCTCCAGCGCTTTTTTTACAGTGCCGTTTATTGCCTCGCAATGGCGTCTGGACGCTATTTCAGGCACTACGCCGCCGTACAGCTTATGTTCCTCCACCTGTGACGCCACAACAGACGAGAGCACCCTCCTGCCGTTCTCTACCACAGCTGCGGCTGTTTCATCACAGGAGCTTTCTATTGCCAGTATTTTCATTATTGTTCATGCCTTCCTTGAAAATATCTTTGTCATGATAAGGGCGTCCTCTGTGGGGTTACGGTAGAAATTCTTTCTCAGCCCCATTTCTTCAAAGCCCATTGATTCATACAGTGCTATAGCAGGGTCGTTGGACTTGCGCACCTCTAAAGAGATGAACTCTGTTCCCATAGCGTCCGCTGTAAGGGCTGCCATTTTCAGCAGAGCCGTGCCGATACCCTGACGGCGGAAGTCCGGATGTACTGCAATATTGGATACAAAGCAGCTTTCGCACACAACGAACACACCTATATATCCGGCCACCCTTCCGCCCACAATAGCCACAAAAAAGTATGCGGTGTCATTGTCAAGCTCTTCCTCGAGGCTCTTGTATGACCATGGCTGCGAAAAGCATATGGCTTCAAGCTCCGCCACAGACTCAAGATGTTCTCTTGCCATCTCAGCTATTGTAAGGTCAATCATTGTCATTCACCTTCAGCGTTCCGTCTTCCATTTTTCTCTTTATGAGCCTGCACAGTTCATCCACAGACTCTTCTATGATTTTACGGCACCTGCGGTAAGTTACAAGGTCGGAGCCGTATGGATCAGGGATCCCTCCGCCCAGTATATATATTTTCTCCCTTGGCACACCTATGCTCATTAGTGTTTCAGCATGATATTCTGTCATCACAACATAGATGTCAGTGATATCGATATCACGTTCCCTGATAGGTCGTGGGATATGGTCGTTTATATCAATACCTATCTCATTACAGACAAGAACTGCATTTTTAGATACACCGCTTTCACTTATAAAACCTATAGCAGCACTGCTGAATGCGCTGCTTATTCCATACTCAGCGGATTTTTGTGCATATATCGCCTTTGCCATCGGGCTGCGGCAAGTATTTCCAGTACAAACAAACAAAACATGGAGCATAATATCCCTCCCGCTATAGTTTTCATATTTTGGTTTGAATGATTTCTGAACTTATTCAATATTTATAATATGCAGATCATAGAACAGACTCTTGTTCATTAACAAGAAAACGCCTGTAAAGTCTTCTACAAAATCATCGGCGTACTTCATCTGAAATAAACAGTCTGCAAGGCTGGCAGAAAAGCTTTTAACTCACTTGGCTTCATTCCATGTCTTTCCCATTCCGGCATCTGCCACAAGGGGAAGTGAAAGCTTTACAGCGTTCTGCATCTCCTCACTGAGAAGATTTGCTGCTCTGTCGGCTTCTTCCGCAGGAGCCTCTACGATAAGCTCGTCATGCACCTGAAGTATCAGACGAGACCTCATCTGTTCCTTTTTCAGTCTTTTATACACACGTATCATTGCTATTTTTATAATATCGGCAGCCGTACCCTGTATAGGCATATTCCTTGCCACTCGTTCTCCGAACATACGGGTATTTCTGTTAGTTGCTGTCAGCTCAGGGAGATATCTTCTTCTGCCGAACATCGTTGTTACATATCCGTCCTTTTTAGCCTGCTCCACAACATCCTTCATATACCTGTCTATTCCCGAATACAGCGCAAGATAGCCCCTGATATAGCTGTCGGCTTCTTTTACGCTGACGCCGATATCCTTCGACAGCGAAAATGCGCTGATACCGTAAACGATACCGAAGTTAACAGCCTTTGCACGGCTTCTCAGCTCCGGAGTCACCATATTGTCCGGCAGCCCAAAAACCTTAGCTGCGGTAGACGTATGGATATCCTGACCGCTCTCAAATGCGCTGAGCATATTTTTATCGTCAGCTATATGTGCAAGCACACGCAGTTCTATCTGCGAATAATCGGCGTCCACGAGCACACAGCCGTCCTTTGCCATAAAGAACTTTCTCAGCTCCCTGCCTCTTTCTGTTCTCACGGGAATATTCTGTAGATTAGGCTCTGTAGAGCTTATACGGCCTGTTCTGGTTTCCATCTGGTTAAAGCTGGAATGTATCCTGCCGTCATCTGCTATGACTTTAACAAGCCCGTCGCAGTAGGTGGATTTCAGCTTAGCAAGAGTCCTGTATTCCAGTATCTCGTCAATTATGGGATGATATGGTCTTAGCTCTTCCAGAACATCTGCGTTTGTGGAGTAGCCGCTTTTGGTTTTTTTCTTTGCCGGCAGACCGAGCTTTTCAAAAAGCACAACAGCCAGCTGCTTCGGGGAGTTGATATTGAACTCACCGTTTGCATGGTCATAGATACTCGCTTGCAGACGGTCGATATCCTTTTGCAGTGCCTTGCCGTAATCCACTATTCCCTGCCTGTCCACAGCAAAGCCTGTATTTTCCATATCCGCAAGCACCTTAGCAAGGGGAAGCTCTATCTCATCAAGAAGTTTTTTCTGTTCTTTCTGTTCTATTTCATTTTCAAGCATATCCGCAAGCGGAGTAAACATAGAAAGTCTTGTGTCTTTCTCACACCTGAATGGGGTAACTGCATATTTCTGAACGAGCCTTTCAACGCTGTAATCCGAAGCATTTGGGTCCAGAAGATAAGCTGCAAGTCCTGAGTCAAACACAATATTCTTGCAGTCTATGCCGTTTTTCAGCAGACAGGCTAAAACAGGCTTGGAATTATCCGTGCGTATACGGATACTCTCATCAGAGAAAAGCTGCTGTATAAACTGAGGAAATCCCTGTGAGAAGGAGTTCAGTAAATACACATTTTCCCTGTCCGATATCTGCATTTCTGTTATTTCCTCGCCGTCCGTTTCCGCAAGAACATCAACGGTTTTATTTTTCAGACTCTCGTAAAGCTCTGTAAGGTCTGTAGCTTCGCGATAAACAAAAGAAGGCACCTGTGCAGTCGCATCACTTTCAGGCTTTACATTGCTTAAAGGAGGTTCCTCTCCGTCAAGTCCGAATTTATTCATAAGCTTAAAAAGCTCAAGCCTTGCCATAAGCCTTGAAGCCGCCCCTCTGTCAAAGGGCTTTATGCGGTAATGTTCAAGCTCCGTATCTATAGGAGCGTCCGTAACTATAGTTCCGAGCATACGGCTCATATATGCGCTTTCTTTGCCCTCAAGGAGCTTTTTGCGCATAGCAGGCTTGATATCTATAGTGTCTATATTTTCATATATATTATCAAGGTCATGGAAGCGTGACACCAAATCAGCCGCGCCCTTTTGTCCTATACCTGCAACACCGGGTATACAGTCGGAGGTATCGCCCTGTATAGCCTTGATATCAATAAGCTGTTTTGGAGTGACGCCATACACTTCCATTATTTTCGCTTCGTCATAGACCGTAACTTCCGGCTTGCCGAATTTTGTAGCTGTTATTCTCACGCTGACGGCAGGCGAAACAAGCTGTAAGCTGTCACGGTCACCCGTAGCAATAATACACTGGCAATTTTTCTGTGTACACTCATGCGCAAGGGTCCCAAGTATATCATCCGCTTCATACCCTTCGCAGGTCACTATACTATAGCCCAACGCGCCAAGCAGTTCTTTAAGGGGTTCCAATTGAGAAGCAAGCTCATTCGGCATACCCTTACGATTGGATTTATAGCCGTCATAGGCCTTATGACGAAAGGTAGGCGCTTTCAGGTCAAAAGCCACCGCCACAGCATCGGGAGTGCTTTCCTCCAACAGCTTATGCAAAGTCATCATAAAGCCGTGAATAGCGTTAGTAAACTGACCGTCCTTTGTGGTCAATGGTTTTATCCCGTAGAACGCACGATTGAGAATACTGTTTCCGTCAATAACAAGCAGTTTCATAAGCTTCCTCCGTCAGGTGCATTATCCCTGATTATCCCTGGTGCATTTCTGATACTGTCCATAATTCCGACGTTTTTGCCGTGATGGATATAAACTCTCGGCACACGCTTGCCCACAAGACAGACAAGCTCATAGTTTATTGTACCCGTCATCTGAGCGATATCATCAAAGGAAAGGCTGTTATCCGTACCGTCACCGATAACAGTGACCTCGTCGCCGGAACGGACGTCCTCTATATCGCTTATGTCAAGCATAAGCTGGTCCATACATACTCTGCCAATAACGGGAGCTTTTTTTCCTTTTATTGTCATATAAGCCCTGTTGCCAAGGCTTCTTGTATATCCGTCCGCATAGCCGATAGGAACAGTTGCTATTTTGGTAGGTTTCTTTGTAACGAACGTTCCGCCGTAGCTTACGGGAGTATCCCCTTCAACGGTTTTCACCTGAGCGACAACGCTTTTTATCTGCATAGCGGGTCTGAGGTCAAGTCTGCCTGCAAGCTTTGACGACGGCGCAAGACCGTAGAGAATTATACCTGCCCTTACGCAGTCAAAGTGAGCTTTTTTATAGTCGATTATTGCGCCGCTGTTAGAGCAGTGAATTATCCTGAAATGCACGCCCTCAGTAATAAGTCTGTTAACTGCGGAAGAGAAGCACCCGAACTGTTTTTCTGTTGCGTCTCTGCCCTCGTCACCCTCATCGGATACAGCAAAATGAGTAAATATACCCTCTTTCACAAGACCGGGAAGGGAGCATGAACGTTTTATCTCATCAATAGATTTCTCATCACGTTCCGGATCCTGATACATAAATCCGATACGGCTCATACCTGTATCGAGCTTGATATGAATTTTAACTTCAACATTCTGTTTAACAGCCTGAGCGGAGAGTTCCTTTGCATATTCCTCAGAGAACACCGCCTGACTTATATTATTGTCAGCAAGTTCCTTAGCCATAGCCGCAGGGGTAAATCCAAGTATCAGCACAGGCAATTTTATACCATTTTCCCTGAGCTGCATAGCCTCTTCGATATTAGACACAGCGAAATAATCTGCGCCCATTTTTTCATACAATTTACCGAGAAAAACGGCGCCATGACCATAGGCATCAGCTTTTATCACGCACATTATTTTAGCCTTTGGATCAGCGGCTTTTCTTATCATATCGTAGTTATGTTTAACAGCGTCGATATCGACCTCTGCCCAAGTTCTTCTCAAATAGGTACTCATAACGAAGCCTTCTCCCAAATCTCATTTTCTATACCTACTATTGTACTTAAATCCCCCCCATTTGTCAACCACGCAGAGCCTGCGCTCCCGATTCGCGGTGCAGAGCCTGCTGTTTCGGCTGTTTTTTCCGGATATAAGTCTATTCCCCTACACAACTTTATGCGCCTGTACAGTGTAAAACTGTAGTTTATATCATACTTACTATAATTCGTTTTGCTTTAGCAAAACGTACCACAACTATTCACTATTCACTATTCACCATTCACTATTCACCATTCACTATTCACTTTTTCCGCGCCGACGCGGATGGGTTTATTAAAAAGTTGATGCGTTCCAAGTTATCCTGTGCAGTCACGCACCGGCTGTTTAATACGAGCATAAAGTTTCTCTCCCAACTCAACTTTATGCGCCTGTACAGTGTAAAACTGTAGTTTATATTACACTTACTATATTTCGTTTTCGCCGTGCGAAAACGTACCACTATTATTCATTATTAAGTCTTAAGTTTTCAGTATTCATTAATTATTATGGCGCACTATCCGGAATGGATAATGCGCCAGTAAGTCGTCAGATATTGTCGAATATGTTACGATGCGGAAGAGTTCTCTTCGGATTTTTTCTTTACGATGTCAATGGTTCTCTGAACGGTGTATTTGGATATGCAGTCATCGTTCTTCGTGATCTTCAGTTCCTTCTGCTGCTCCTCCAGATACTTGTCATAGTCATCGGACTTCATAGAGGTGAGGATCGTGGATTTGAGGATGTACTCTTTTGTAGTGTCCTCAGGTGCTTCGTCAACAAGTACATCAACTTTGTCGTCTATGTTTCCTCTGTATATGAAGTACATAGTGTTGTCTATGGTAGCTATTTTTGCTTTGCCTGCTTCCAGAGAAGAGATCTCATCAGTAAGCTCGCCCTCTGTCATAGCTGACTTTTCCTCTGTCTTTGAAACTGACGGATCAGTTTCTGTTTCAAAATCCTTAAGGTACTGCTCAGACACATCGGCTGTTGTCTTGCCCTGTTCGTTTATTACCTTTACATATTTTTTGAAGTTTGTGCTTACCTTTTCCTTTTCGGAATCATCAAGATCCACGGTATTGCCCAGATCATCTGTAGTTGTAAGCGGATAGCCTATATAGTAGTAGGTAACGTAATTCTTTGTAAAGTATTCTTCTATTTCATCATCAGGAACTTCAAGCTCGCCGCCCTTGCCGTACAGCTTCTTGAAAAGCTCATCAGAGACATACATCGACTTTACATATACATCGGTAAAGCTGTCCTCAGACACACCAAGCTCCTCATAGAAATCCGAGCTGCCGCTGTACATATATGAAATGTACATATTCTTCTGTGCTGCGTAATCTGACTCTTCGACCTTCACTCCGTATTTGTCTGCCAGAGTAAGGATGGTAAGCTCTTTATAGCAGGTTTCCTTTGCT
The DNA here is from genome assembly GCA_946186665.1 of uncultured Clostridia bacterium. Taxonomy (GTDB): domain Bacteria; phylum Bacillota; class Clostridia; order Oscillospirales; family Acutalibacteraceae; genus UBA1213. The sequence goes on from CAMHOE010000011.1 coordinate 14,641, forward strand.
TTGTCCTCTATCCATTTTACGGCTGTTTTATCCTCAATTTTTTTTGAGCTGAAATCAATACTCGAAACTGTAGCGTCCTCATCATTTTCCTGAATCTTTGACACTGCATTAAGAGTGTTGACATAGGTGTTAAGGATCCAGTCGCCGGCCGTAAGCTTCTGATCTCCTGATTTATAGCTCCACTTTGTATCGCTGCCGCATCCGCCTGAGCAGACGATTGCTGCTGCAAGCGCAGCAACAGCGGCAGATCTGAATATTTTCTTCATACAAATTTACATCCCTTCTGATATGTATTTTACACATAAAAACATTATACATCAAAAATTCTCAATTGTCCATACGTTTTTTATGATAAATATGTCAGCTTTTTTCTTTCGATATTTTAATAAGGGCAATGAATTTTCAATATACGATCAACAACAAAAAGGACTGCCTTGTGACAGTCCTTTCTTTACAGTTTTTATCTTTATTTGAGTACGCCATCATTGTTATAATAATCATATTCGGAAGGATCAACATACTCTTGCTTTTTAAGATTATCATCACTTCTTTTAAACATACCGCTGCCTGCTGTATAATTATGGTTCATATTCCTTCTCGCAATGATTGCCATGCCTATTACTATAGCAGCGCACAACATAAGCTCCCAGATCATAATAGACCCTCCTCTTTCTTAACATAAGTCTTTGCTTTAATACTCTGAGGTTCATTTGTGAATTCTTTATCATTCTGATCTGTCCCTCACATCTGAACTGTAATTATTATACCTCGACCGGCAAGTAACAGGGTAGGAAAACATCTGACTTTCATTCAGAAAAAACGGGAAAGCTCTACTTTTCAGTCAACAGCGTCATCTGCGGCATTGCCCGACAGCTATCCGCACTGTTGTATTGAAAATGATACGGGATCATGATGAAGGATATATTTCTTTTTATCCGAGTTTTTTACCGCAGCCCGGACAGAAACGGCTGTTCGGCGCAAGCTGAAATCCGCAGTCGGGACAGATATTAGTGATCACAGCGCCGCAGTTCAGACAGAACTTCGCATTTGCCGCATTCTGGGTATGGCAGCTCGGACACAGAACCATTCCCGGCTGTACAACAGAACCCGAACCGTTGATGACTACCTGCTGACCGCCTGTATAAATAGCCTTTTCAATAACGGCAAAAATCTCCTGAGGAAGCTTTTTCTGCCTTAATGCGCCAAAGCCCGCAGTGATTGCAAGAGGCCATGCCACAAACCAGCCGATAGCCGCAGCGCCTATCTTATCCGACCACTGACCCTCACCGATAGTTACATTCAGTACATCATTCACCAGCATAAAATGTACGGTTATTGCAAGTCTTGTTCCGGAAATAGTTTTCCAGCCGTCCTTTGGCTGACTTGCCTGAAGGACATATCCGTCTGTAGTCTGTGCAGACTGTGTTTCCATCGACTTCTCGACATTACAGAATGATTCGACCGCCTTTACAACATTCTCCAATGTCACGCCCTGTATCAATCTGAAAGCTCTTGATTCATTTGCCATAATGACATCTCCTATTCTTTTCAATCATTCTTTTCGACCATTGATTTAAGCTTATATAAAATATAATACAATTTAACTTATTTTAACACAATAGTATACAGATTGCAATATTTTTTTGTAAATTGCCAACAAATTTCCAAAACCCAATTATTTACGTTTTATTAAATAATCAAATATTTTAATATTCATTCTGATAAACCAATTGAAAATCAAATAATTGTCGTGTTATGATATATCGGAGAGGAGCGATGATAATAATGTCAAAGAAAAACACAATAATATCTCTGGTAATAAACATAATCATAGCGTTGTCCACATCCGGAATAATAGTGTCTTATTTCTGCGGAAATGACGGGCAGTATCATATACCGCCGGAGTTCCGTTTCTTCCTGTTCACAACGGACTCAAATATACTATGTATGGCAGCAGCTGTGATAATGGCGTATTTTGAAATACGATATCTGAAAACCGGAAAGGAAATTCCCCGTGCAGCCATAGTTTTCAAACTGATCGGAAGCAGCGCAGTGGCGCTTACATTTGCGGTAGTTGTACTGTTTTTAGGTCCGATGACAGATTTCATATCGATAGTATTCGGAGGAACATCGATATATATGCACTTTGCAGGACCGATACTTTCCTGTATCTCATTCTGCTTTATAGAAAACATACACAGGATAAGCAAACGGATGCTTATTTCCGCTGTTGTTCCCACACTCATTTACGGTGCGGTATATACGGTAATGGTAGTATTTATCGGAAGTGAAAACGGCGGATGGATAGATTTCTACCAGTTCAATACAGGCGGTTTCTGGTATCTGTCATGTATTGCAGTTTTCCTTGTAAGCTTCGGACTTGCAGCAATTCTCCGGCTTATACATAACAAAAACGCCGGAAGCAGCCGATAATTCCACTTTTCGCATTTCAACTTCCAGCGCAATATATTTACACACAAAATCACAGAGCCGGACAAATCGTCCGACTCTGTGTTGTTTTTAGTATGACATTATATGTGCCTTCTTATCAGATAAGAACAAAGCTGGATCCTCTTGTAAGTGTGCCGTCAAATGTCAGGGGCTTTTCAAGGATCTGGTCATACGGAGTGAAGATACCATGATCAAATGTGAATATCTCCCATACGCCGCCGTTAGTCTCTGCCGGAGGTGCATCAAAGACATACATCAGTCTGTCATTGTTGTAAACTTCAACCTTTGCTCCACTGGTAGCCCATGTTCCTTCGCCGGCATACCAGTAAATGAAGAACTCATAGCATCCATCGGTCTCTGCTGTAAATGTTGTTGTTTCCGGTCCTACGCCGTCAGTATCATCTACATCAAGATTTGCAACTTTGTTTCCATCAGCGTCATAAGCGTTCTTGTCTGAATAGTAAACATGGTAGTCCGACGCATTGCTCTGGTTCGTGCCGATAAGATGTGAGTCTATATCGCGGGGATTTTCGTTCCATGTCAATACAACACGGAAGTTATTGCTGAACTCCATTGTCGGAGAAATACTTGCATTTACATTTGCGGTGGTCTTGCCGCCGATAACTGTAATGTTGAAGTATCCCTTGGAATAGCCTTCCTTGGACATTTCTACTGTGTAGGAACCAGAAGCAAGTGCAAGTCTGTACTTACCGGTTTCTGCATTGGTCGTGTAGGTCTTTACAACTGTACCTCTTCTCTGGTTCCAGCCGTTGTAGATCTTCAGAGTAACTCCGCCTACCGGCTGACCGGTAGTAGCGCTTGTGATAGTACCTGTAACAACGCCTCTGCCTTCAGCAACAACAGGAACTGTTACCTCAGTTGTCTTATTTCTTGTTACGGAAACATTGGACTCAAATGTCTTGTATCCGGGGATTGTTACAACAAGCTTATAAGTGCCTGTGTATACGTCTTTCTGGAGAGTTGTGCCGAGAGTTGTTGTGCCAATGACCACAGAAGTATTCGGAACGTCTGACTTAAATCTTGTCAGTTCAGCAGTAACGCTGACATCCTCAGTAAAGGGGTTGCCTTCTGAGTCAACGAAGCTGAGGGAAACGTTTCCTCTTTCGTCATAGATCTCTTCTGTATCGAATGCCAGTCTGATCATAGCCATTTCGCTGTCGGAAAGGCTAAGAAGCTTGCCCGCCTGAACTACCTTGCGTCTTACTGTCAGGAAGTTTGACTTTGAATTCCATGAACCTACTTCCATGGATTTGTACCAAAGCTTTGCAAGAGTATCCTTTGACATTCCGTAGCTTTCCATAAGGTATGCTGCATGATAAAGCATAGAGGAGTCTCTGTGTGCTACTCTGCTTATCTTTGCGTGATAAAGCTTGTAATCCTCTGAAGACCTGTCTTTGTTTGCATATTCCTCATCTGTTATGTAAGTATAAGGATCGAGGAAGGTCTCATCATTGATAGTAACAGGAGCATCATAAGCAGCAGGATCAGAAGCGTCTCTGAGGATCTCGCGGTCCTCTGCCATTTCCCAGTCGCCCTCTATCAGGCAGCCGAAGATATCTGCATAGCCCTCGTTTATAGCGCCGCGATAATCTCTGTTGTAGTGCATATCACCCATAATATTCTCAACAACACTGTGGGTATACTCATGGCCTGCAACATCCAGACAAGCCGCATATGTATTCAGAGATGAATAAGCTGAGGAGTTGTCATAGAAAAAGATCTTTTCCTTGCTTCCGTTCCATGCAGCATTGTTTGTATTTGCCTTGCTGTGAACAACCACTTCAAGGTCATGGCCGTACTTAGCAGCAAAATCCCAGCCGAGATTTGTCTTGTACCAGTCCTTGACCGTAAGCATATTTGTATATGCGGAAACGGCTGTCCTGTCACTCCATGCGTTGACATCAGAGCTGTACTTCTCTGTTCTTGCGCCTGCGCCGGTCTGAATAAGGCTTACCTTGTTTACCTCATCCTCCATATAGTAGATGCCTGAAGCAGTATCCAGTGAAACAGGGAATTTCACATAGACTTTCTGCTCATTCTTAGCTTTACCCTTAGTACTGTAACCGTCGATCTCACTTACGATATCTGCTACAGAACCGTCAGCTGCCTTTACGAATACAGTAAGCTCAGAGTAATCGCCTTCACTGTCGTTGCCGCCTGCTGTTATCATGTATGTAAGAACAGGAGCGCTTTCATAATCGTTTGAAGCATAGATAACTGTACTCTTTGAGAGCACTTCAAACTCGCTGTCGAAATAGGTCTTTACAGTTTCTACAGCTGCATCCTCTTCAACGCCGACAGTAAGGTCAACGCCGCTGAGAGTTGAAGCGGAAACTATATCGGAATCGAAGGACTGTGTAACGCCTTCTGCATCAGCTGCTACAACCACGATGTGGTCATATACCTGATATCCGCTATATACCTGATTGAACTTGAATATCTTACCGTACTCATCAGAGCTTGAGTAAAGAAGCTCCAGCTCTTCAAAGGGGTTAGTAAAGCCTGCGATAGTTCTTATTCCGAAAATTGCAGTCAGTGCATCCTCAGAATTCTTTACAGCAGTTTCGCTGAATTTACCGCTGATAGATACTACACGGGTTCTTTCGCTGTTGTACTCTATCTCTGCTTCTTCTTCGCCGTTCATATTCTGTATATCGATAACAGAATAGTCACGTGTGGAAACAGTTGTTGTTTCTGCGATAACAGTCAGGTAGAATTCCTTTGTTGCTTCTGTATCGCCTACCTTAGCAACAGCTGTCATTACTACCTCTGCGTTTTCGTCCTGAGGTCTTGTCACCTTACCGTCAGCAGAGATGATCTCAGGTGCGCTGCTGCTCCATGAAAGCTCTACACCTGCTGAGCTTTCGGGGAGTGTGATATCTCTTGTAACGTTTTCTGCGCTGTCACCGGATGCGTATCCGATAACGATGCTTTCAACGGCAGCTTCTGCTGCAAGAGCATCCGGATCATCCTTTATCCAAAGCGCATAAAGGGTGATATCCTCTGTTACTACGTCCTCGTCAAAAAGGAATACTGTTTCAAATTCGGGATCCATATACCAGCCTACAAAGATGTAGCCTTCTTTTTCGGGATTTTCCGGAGCAGAGATCGTTGAGCCTTTTTCAACTACAACATCAGCTATCTCGCTGCCGCCGTCGGTATCAAAGGATACTGTGCAATACTCATCCTTTTCTCCGTCAGGAACAAAGTCATAGTTTATCTCAGCTGCAAGTCTTACATCCTTGCCGTTTACATCAACGATAAGCTCGGTCGTAAAGGACTTAAGATCCGGATCCTCAGCTGCGCTTGTTCTGTTCAGAACGAGAACAGATGAACCGCCGACTATTGATACTGTAAGAACAACAGACAGGAGCTTCTTGCCCTTCTTGCTCTTTACGCATACAACTGTCAGGAATGCGGAGCCAAGTACTATCATAGTTACAACAACAGGAAGCATTGCGTTGTCGCCTGTTTTGATAACGCCGTCACTTGTAACGGTGCTGACGCTGCTGACAGTGCTTACCTTGCCGGGCTGGCTTACAAGGCTTGCCTGACTTGCCTGACTTGTCTCACTGGGAACACTTACAGTGCTTACTGTGCTTGTCTCGCCGGGTACGCTTACATCAGGCTTGCTTGAATCCTCAGGCACGCTCACACCGGGCTTGCTTGATTCTTCGGGCTTGCTTGAGTCCTCAGGCTTGCTGTCTGTACTATCATCACTTTCATCGCTCACATCTGAGCTTTCTTCGCTTGTCTCGCTTACAGGTACAAGAACAACAGTATCTGAAATTGTTGTGCCTGCATCAAGAGTAAAGGAACCTGACTCAGTACTTATTCCGCCCTTGACCTCATAACCATCCGGAACGAGGTTTTTCACTGAATCAATATAGATTGCTTCATCGTTAGTATTGGTTATAGTAAATGTAGCCTCGATTTCCTCGTCCTCAGCGTAGCTTGCCTTATCAGCAGAAATTTCTACTCTGACGCCGTCCTGTTCGTTAACTGAAGAAACAGTGCCGATCTCAGGTTCAGTACCTGTTTTAGGATACTCGATAGTCTCACCGTTTCTTATGCAGGTATATGTCACAGGCCATACCTGCCATGCATCATAATCACCCTCGGGGATCTCGTCCTGCTCAACAACTGTTGTTGTGTCAAGCTTTACGTTGATAACGATAGAATCGCCGACATCAGCCTCAACAGCACAGTTCGTCTGGCTGTTCCATGTGCGTACATAATCAGGCTCATAATCGCCCCACGCGTTTGTCCAATCGCCGTTTGTACGAACCTTGAAGCAAATTGCAGGCCCGGTAATATCGGTTCTCGGAATCTGAGCGCCCAGACCATCGTCCCTTGTAGCCGTTGTCAGCATATCTTCAGTTACGCTGTCAATTTCAATAGTACCTTCCCAGACACCATCGTGCTCAGTCATGGGGATATCTTCATCGCCGTCACTGCCCCAGTTACAGAAGGAACCGGTAATGCCGACTGTTTCGCCAACGATACCATCGCTGCTGACGGTCGCGCTTACGCTGACTGACGAAGCCGCCGCCATTGCTGTGATCATTGCCGCTGCAATAGCCACAGTTGAAAACTTTTTCAGGATCTTCACAAATAACATCTCCTCTTCTAAAAATTCTCCTGCCGCAGATAAAACGCCCCAGCCTTCGGATAACAACCGTATCCATTGGATCAGCATTTCGTCATCGGCTGATCTTCGCTGTATTCCATAAATACAGCTGTTTTACTCATATCTTGCCTGATACCACCTGCTTTCAGAATAAACCATCTCAAAACTCAGGCACCGCCCGACAGAATACATGGTTAAAAACCGTTTATCCTGACTTATCAGAAGCACCTTATGCTTATACACAAAGGCTCCGGCAATATTTAATAAACGGCTTTTTACACAAAATCTGCTCTGTAAGCCACGAGCGATCACCCAAAAAATTTCTGATTAGTCCATCAAATTTTTATACAAATACAATATACCATAATATTCCATACAATTCAATGTGCATTTTAAATAAAATTGATAGTTTTAACGATTTTTTATAAAAATATTTTTCTTGAAGAACCACAAAAAAGCCGCCTGCAAGTGCAGACGGCTCAAAAAGTTAGTTTTTAATTACAGCGGATTAGTCCTTAGAAGAAGCCTTCTTTGTCATAACTACAGCAGCGCCGAGTGAAGCGATAACTACAGCTACGAGAGCAGCAGCAGATGTTGCGTCACCTGTAGAAACTGTTGTTGTATCCTCTGTTGTAGAAGCAGGTGTTGCTGTTGATGTTGCAGCTGTTGATGTAGCAGCTGTTGATGTAGCAGCTGTTGATGTTGCAGCTGAAGACTCAGCAGCAGTTGAGGACTCTGTAGCCTCTGTTGAAGCCTCTTCAGATGACTCCTCAGTTGAAGCCTCTTCAGATGACTCCTCTTCAGATGACTCCTCAGCAGGAGCTTCTGTCTTCTGTACTTCATAAGTTACAGGCCATACCTGCCATGAATCAGCATCGCCAGCAGGGATCTCAGTACCAGAAACAACTGTTGTTGTGTCGAGCTTAACTGTGATGGTGAGAGAATCACCAACGTTAGCCTCTACAGCGCAGTCTGTCTGGCTGTTCCATGTACGATCATAAGCTGACTCATAATCGCCCCAGCTGTTTGTCCAGTCGCCGTTTGTACGAACCTTAAATGTGATAGCCTTGCCGCTGATATCATCTCTCGGAACCTTAGCGCCTGTACCGTCATCTGTCATAGCGTCACCGAGCATACCCTCAGTTACGCTGTCGATAACGATAGTGCCTTCCCAAACGCCGCCGTTGTTGGTCATGGGAACATCAGCATCGCCGTCGTTGCCCCAGTTGCAGAAAGAACCTGTGATACCAACAGTTTCGCCGTCGATACCGTCCTTAGAAACAGTTGCGCTTGCGCTGAGAGCTGCAGTAGCAGCGATAGATGTAACCATAGCAGCTGCAATAGCTATGCCAAGAACTTTTGACTTTCTCATTGTAGTATTTCCTCCTAAAATTTAAATTTAATTGAACCCTTTTAAGGTTTCATTAACTGTATTATACTATGTTTTATTTTAAAAATCAAGCCATTTTGACGGATTTTATTCTGCGAAAACAAAGCCACTGAAACATCGGATTATCATTGTGAATAATATTTTTAATTTCTCGATTATGTAAGTTTTTCGCTCGTAAATTTTTAGTTATAATAAATAAATTACAAAGTTGTAATTATATATTTTCACTAATGGGAAATATTGCGGCACCAACACTTTGTAGATTTTAACAACAATTCATCAGATATCCAGAGAATTATTTGTGATATCCTACAATTTTTCATCCTGTACGCTGATACTATAAAGTCCGCTGTTCAGGAAAAGGTTACAATTGCAAAAAAACAGACAGCCCGAAAGCTGTCTGTAGTTAGTGTACTGGCAGATTTAAAAACCTGAGGCATTATCAAACCCTCCGCATTGTGACAGTTCAATGATCAAATGAGCGTTGTTTTCAATAATGGTCTGAAACTTTTTGATCTCATTATCATTAAAACCAAATACATCAGCCCATTCATACTTTGGCAAGTAACAGCTTGCAAAGTGAAAGCCGTCCTTTTCGTCGGGTTTTTCAATATAAACTCTGACCTTATTATCATCAAGCATTTCAGAATGCACTATCTCAGTGCCATCATCAAGTGTAAGATAAGGATACATCATACAGAACACCTCTCTTAAAAATGCGTCGGCTTTTTTCAACTATAAGCTATAAACTCGGTCACAAATCAGATTCTTAACATTCATAGTATTATTAAACCCTGACCCAGAAACAGATCAAAAGAGAATAAGTGTCCATAACTCAATTCCGCTATGGACACTCACTGCTGCCGGTAACCGGACTTGAACCGGTACGGATGTTACTCCGAGGGATTTTAAGTCCCTTGCGTCTGCCTATTTCGCCATACCGGCGGATATTCAACAGGTTAATCATATCATATTTATCAATAAATAGCAAGCATATAACAAAAATTTTTTCTCTGTACATCAATTATTCTCAAACGCAAAACAACATATGTCTGCCGCAGGTATGTGACCCACGACAGACATATGTTTTGGGTAAAGTAATCAATTGTTAGCTTGGGTACTGATACGTCCGAAATGCTGACATGAAATACCATAGATCTCTACAATATTTGAAAGGCACGCGGCAATACCTAAAACGCAGAGAATAATTCCCAAAGCTGTCAATTGCATGGATAATCCATAAAAGATCACAACTAAATTTACAACAGAGTTCAACGCTATAATAAGCGCCCCGTTTCTTACAGCAACATTTATTACAACTCCTACTGCTGCCGAACCCACCATTATCCAGAGCAAGACAGATTCCTGAAAAAGCGAAGTGCCTGTAAGCATTAAAAGACCTATTACCGCGATCGCACCGTAAATATAAACATTCATTATCCAGAGATTTTTTCCTGTACGTCGGATATCGTTATTATCATAGCTCAGATAGTCTGCCTGATATATTCCTACTGTAAGCACTATGTAATTTACCATGGTCAGCGCAGCTAAAACAATCACAAATACAGTTCCGAAGATATAATGCCAACTGCTGCTTAGTATTACCCATGATCCGGAAACAACAGATATAACACCTATAATCATTTTATAAATACTCTTTATTTCAAGGATATGCGAAGCTATAATTGGTGCTACAGCAGGAACTACAAGCAACACTATTAGCTGAAAATATTCCACAAGAGTATTGGCAGTAAGCGGAAGCTTGTTCATAAATATCGGTATCCAACCTCCCAGCACATACATAATTTTTGCACAGTTTACATATATTCCGGTTTTGCCGTATCCGTTTACCTTTTGTACAGAAGATATAACTGAGCAGATCAGACCTATCACACCCAATGGAAGCATAACAATCAGATCATATCCTCTTAAGCTTGTATTCTGACTGTCATCCAAGGTAATACACATAAGCATAAACGGCAGTAATACATCCACCAATCCAAGTACCGTGCCGATAACTCCAAGCATTTCGGCTTTCCATTCTTTCTCCCAGCTTTTTTGAGCATTCATACAAACTCCTCCTTAAATATTTTTCCGATCTCAAAGTGTATTGTGATATATGTTCAGGTTACACTAAACATAATAACCACATACATCGTTTTCTGTCCACTATTACAACACCATAGTATTTTGTATTTGTCAAGCAATTTTGTACATTAGTATTGTAATTTTTGACCAAAAAGGGGTTTTACGACTATGCTCAACGAAAGAATAAAACAGTTAAGAACTGAAAGAAATCTTACTCAGGTCGGGCTTGCAAAAGGACTTTCCGTTTCCAAACAGGCTGTCTCAAACTGGGAGAACGACAATATCCAGCCATCTATTGATATGCTTGTAAAAATAGCGGATTATTTTTCTGTCAGCACGGATTATCTTTTAGGACGGGATAACCGCAGATATCTTGAAGTCACCGGCTTGACTGAAAGCAAAATATCACATCTACAGCAAATCATAGATGATATGCTTTCCTGAGAGGTGCGTGACCGGCGGGTGACCCCGCTGGACGACTTAGAACGCATCTACTTTCGTCTGAGCCGACCGCATCGTGCTCCATAGGGGCACTTTGGCTAATACTGTTCACGTCTGTAGTTATATTGTGGAATTAAAGTGCATTTTCGCACAGCGAAAATGCAATAATTCTATCCTCCAAAAGCAAACCGCTCATAAGCGCACCGTAAGGGGCGTGTTGAGCGGAGAAACGCGGACAGGAAAAGTATATGCCATACAGAACAGAGTGAGCGCAGCGAACGCAAACGCGAACACGTGTCCAGCGTCACGCTTGCGCTTGACTTATCAGATAAAAAATTGTATTATATATATGGAAAAGGCGAGGAACGGAAGAAGTAACCCTGTATACTGCTATACAGAGAGCCGCCGGTAGGTGTAAGACGGCAGCAGCACAGAGTGAAGTAGTCCGGGAGCTGTTCCGCTGAACTGCGTAAAAGTATGAAGTAAGCGGAAACGTGAGCCGAACGTTACATCGGTATATTGCTTTAATACTCAACGAAGAGTGGTACAGCGGAGTTTAGGCTTTTGAGCTTCGTCTCTTTGATACGGAAGAGATGAGGCTTTTTCATTTTATAAATAAACATATATGGAGGTTTTTTATTATGCAGCTCAATGGTTCTGAAATTATTGCTGAATGTCTGCTTGAACAGGGCGTTGATACCGTGTTCGGCTATCCGGGCGGCGCAGTGCTGAATATTTATGACGCACTTTACAAATACAGCGACAGGATAACACACATCCTTTCCGCTCATGAACAGGGCGCGGCTCATGCGGCTGACGGCTATGCAAGAACAACAGGCAAATGCGGCGTTGTTATCGCTACATCCGGTCCCGGCGCAACAAATCTTGTAACAGGTATCGCTACAGCTTACATGGACTCTATACCTATGGTAGCTATCACCGGCAACGTGTCTAATGACCTGCTTGCAAGAGACAGCTTTCAGGAGGTGGATATCTGCGGTATCACCATGCCTGTAACAAAACACAACTTTATTGTAAAGGATGTCAAAGACCTTGCAAATGTTATCCGCAAGGCTTTCAGGATTGCTATGTCAGGCAGAAAGGGTCCGGTACTTATTGATATCCCGAAAGACGTGACCGGCGCTGTTTGCGAATACATACCTGAAACTCCGAAGGCAATTTGCAGCGAGCTTCTCTCTGCGCAGGAGGACTTTGAAGCTGCCGCAAAAGCCATAAACGAAGCAAAGCGTCCCATGATATATATGGGCGGCGGCGTTGTCAGCGCAGACGCGGAGTCTCAGCTTCTTGCGCTTGCAGAAAAGATAGACTGTCCCGTTGCCACATCCATAATGGGACTTGGCGGATTTCCCTCATCCCACAGGCTGTTCATCGGCACGATAGGAATGCACGGCGGTTATGAGACAGGTAAAGCTACTGACAATTGTGATGTCATCATAACAGCAGGCGCAAGATTTTCTGACCGTGTTGCAGGCGACAGAGAAAAATTCGGCAAAGAAGCTACAATTATACAGCTTGACATAGACAAAGCCGAGATAAACAAAAATGTAAAGATAAACTACAGCCTTTTAGGCGACCTCAAAGACACCCTCTCAAAGCTGACGGAAACAGTTTCACCTGCAAAGCACGATGAATGGACAACACAGGTAGCAGAGTGGGCAAAGCATTCAGGCGTGACAGAGACACCCTCATCTGAAAACTATGCTCATCCCTATCATATTATAGAGGCAGTAAACAAGCTCACAAACGATGACGATATCATTGTAACTGACGTAGGACAGCATCAGATGTGGGTATCGCAGAAGTACCGCTTTGAAAAGCCGAGAAAATGGTGTACCTCCGGCGGACTGGGAACAATGGGTTACGGCTTAGGCGCAGCAGTAGGCTCAGCCGTTGCAAATCCCGGAAAACGTGTAGTGCTCTTCACCGGTGACGGCAGCTTCCACATGAATCTCAACGAGCTTGCAACTGTACGCTCATACGACCTGCCAATAGTAGTTGTTGTTCTCAACAACACCGTTCTTGGAATGGTAAGACAGTGGCAGAAGCTTTTTTACGGCAGACGTTTCTCGCAGACCGACCCCCACAGAAAAACAGACTTTGCTGCTCTGGCAGAAGCGTTCGGAGTCAAGGGCATGAGAATAAACAACGACAGCGATGCCGAAGAGGTACTGAAAGAAGCCTTTGCTTCCACAGAACCCGTTGTAATAGACTGCCGCATATCACCGGACGAAAACGTACTTCCCATGATTCCTCCGGGAAAGACAGTTGATGACATGATTACGGAAATGGAGTGATACAACATGGAAAACAAACAGATAATCGGACTTTTAGTACATAATCATCCCGGAGTTCTCCTCAGGGTAACGAGCCTTTTCACACGCAGAGGCTTCAACATAGACAGTCTGACAGTAAGTCCGGCCGGAATTGACGGATATTCACGAATGACCATCCGCATCCACGGAGACGACAGTCAGGTAGAGCAGTTCATAAACCAGATGCTCAAAATAGTTGACGTAAAGAAAGCCGAGGTACTCCCCGAGTCCACCTCTGTAGCCATGGAGCTTATCCTCATCAAGGTAAGCTCCGACAGCGACAACAAAAATGACATTATCGCCGTCACATCAGCATACCACGCATCTCTCGTCAACATCGGCGAACACTCACTCACCTTCCGCGCATCCGGCACTCCCTCCCAGATAGACACCCTCATATCTCAGCTTTCATCCTACGGCATCCTCGAAATGGCGCGCACCGGCATCGCCGCTCTCCAGAACGGCGACTCTACTCTTGCTCACTGAGTTTACTTCTGTCGGGACTATCAGGGGCTTTGCCCCCGAACCCCCACCAAGGGCTTTGCCCCTGGACCCCACCAGGGCTTCTCGCCCTGGACCTCGCCAGGAGCTAAGCCCCTGGACCCGTAACTTTGTGTTCTCAGCGAATAATTCCATTTTTCATATTTTCACATTTTTGCATTTTTCGCACTTTGCTCTTATAAGTATCTGAACAAAGTGTATGATTTCAGTTGGCAGCTGTAATTTGACAAATTTAAAATGTTGTGGTATTATTGTGGAACAACAAAATAAAATAATATAACAAGCATAACGACACATGTAGTACTAAGGTACATAAATCTGATCACGGGACAATGCTTTCGTGTTCGACGTACCTATAAGTGCTGCCTGTGTTTTTTTGTGCGCATTAAGGAGGAGCTTTATGCCGAGAAATCAATTTCAGAGAATGGTGTTCGCTTTTATTACAGTGATCATCACTGTACACGCATTTGTGTTCTACAATATCTACGTTCTGAACGGGAATATTCTGATGAGCACAACAAACACTTCCAGCGTTCTGGAAGCTATTGACAGTATGGGCGGAATTTATATGTTTGCTAATCTTTGTCCTATCTGGCTCGTGGTGGCAGTTGAGTTTTTATTTGCCTATACTCTTGAAGTTACTTTGGGAAGTCCCATGTCCTTCAGGATAGCATCAAAAATGTTTGATCCTGCAAAAACACATCCCATGCTTTTTGAAACCGCAATAATCTGTGTAACTGTGGCAATAATGTGTCCATCAATGAGCTTTATCGCTGCGGTAATTTACTACCCCTTCTATGAAGGCTTCAATATTCTTACACTTTTTGCCCATTGGTTCAAGCTTGTATGCTATAATCTTCCCTTTGCTTTCTTCTCTCAGCTTCTATTTATTCAGCCCCTTGTCCGCAAAATTTTCAGACTTATCTTTTCTGCCGATATTAAGAAAAGAGAATTGCAGTCAACAATAGCTGAAACATGATCTGCTATCCTTGTGTAAGCAGATATGTTTCTACATAATACATAAAGATAAACAGCCATACCTGCACAACGCCGGTATGGCTGTTTATCTTTGATAGAAGAAGAATAAAGATCCACAAAGGAGGAAATTGTAATCGGTGTTCATATATACAAGGCATAATACGAAACGGCGGATGCAGCTGAAAATCACGCTGCACGGCTGCCGCTGCCTGACCGCCGTCCGCTGCCTTCTCCTCAACTATTGAACAGGACAGCCCCCTATCCGTCAATACTTCTGTTCAGAATTATCATGTCTGAAAAATCAGCATCGTCAGATACTGCCCTGCCAACAGAGAAATCGGTCAGTTCATCCTATGAAAATATTATAAAACACAAACATTGAAAAAACATTGAAAAACATTTAAGCTTTTAAATAAAATTATTTATCCGGCAAATAATTCAATAGCTGCCGCAAAACATAAATCATTCAGCGGTTTTAGGAAAGGGTTTTCCCCATGTATCTGCCCCTGCAAAATTGACCGCCTTGTCAAAAAAAGAATTCTCGTTGACAAGGAACAATATATTGTGTTACACTTACAACAAAGAATAATCCAATTATCATGAGGAGGATATGTTATGAATAAAACGATCAGTATCATGGCACTTATGCTGACTCTTGTTGTCTGCTGTCTTTGCGCATCCGGCTGTTCGGGTGATTCCGGCAAGGAGCTGATTGGCAAGTGGGTGCCTGAAGGCGGCTTCTCAACCGTAAAGTATACGGAGTTCAGAGAAGACGGAGTATACGGCGACTGGTATGAAAATAACGGAAGAGAAACTTTTGTTGAAAGCGGAGAATGGTCTGCAAGCGGCGGAAAAGTGACGCTTACGATAAACCAGACCGGTCAGAAAATACACTGCAAGTACACTCTGGACGGCGAAAAGCTTACAATATCACTTGGCGGAGAATCGGAAGTTTATTCTAAATATGGTTCATAAACAACATCAGCCATATCATTTTAGTATTTATCAGGCGGCAGTTTTATACCGCCTGATTTTTTACCTGAGTACAATAAAAATGTGAGGATAGTTTTTCCGGCTCTCCGCTTACGTGCCTACATCATTATATTCCGCTATTCTATACTATTTGCTTTTGAGAGTTACCTTAAAACAGGTCATGCCGTTTTCCCTCAGAGCTTCGACCCTGCCACCGTACTTTTCAGCGATGGAGCGCACTATGGCAAGTCCGAGACCAAACCTTTTTTCTTTGCGGTTACGGGCTTTATCAACTCTATAGAACCTCTCAAAGATCTTTTCACGCTCTGATTCCGGTATCGGTTCACCTTCGTTGAGGACTTTTATTACGGCTTCATTTTTTCCGCCCGTCAATTCCACACAAACTGTTCCGCCCTTTTCCGTGTGCTTTACAGCGTTGTCTACCAACGGTGAAATTATATGCTCAATATCGTATTCGCTTCCCTTGAAGCGTACATCCGGTTCGATATTCGTCCTGACGGTTATATTCTTTTCAAAGGCACTGCCCTCAAAAACAGATGTACAGATATCTACCTTTTCGGAAAGGTCAAATTCCTCATATACACTTTCCGCATCCTCATCCTCAACGCTGGAAAGAAGCAGCAGTCTGCTGATAAGCTGTTCCATACTTGCTATCTCATTCTGCACATATCTCAGCCACTTGTTTTCTCCGATATTTGACTCCAGTATATCGGTATTCACTTCAATTACCGCAAGAGGTGTTTTCAGTTCATGGGATGTATCCGATATAAAATTTTTCTGCCGTTTTATATTTTCAGCAACGGGCTTTATTATAAGCTTGGATGTCACTATAGATATCCCCACAACGAGCGCACTGCCAACTACAAGTATTGCTATTGCAAAAACTATAGACATCACATAATCAGAGTACAATCCATCACTTTTCAGTAGCTTTACAGAATAATTGCCCGAGCCTGTTTTTCTTACTCTGTAAAAATAGCCGCCTCGTATTCCGCTCCCCTCTGTTCCATCACAAAGCGACAATGCTATCTCCGAAAGCTTTTCGTCATCGACCGACCTATACGTCAATTGGTTTCTGCTGACGGTAAAGTCATAGTATTCGTCTGCATCTTCAGAGACAATTGTGTCATCCGTCACTGCGCTTTCTGTGCCGCTCTCATCTCCGCCGATACTGCTGTCCTCTGCCGAGACAACTGAATTTGCAGCGGTGTTTACTCCATCCGGTGCAGTACCTTGTCCGCCGGATGCGCCTGGTGGTGTGTTGCCTTGACCTGCCGGCGGTGCGCCGGGGACTGTTGTTGTGCCTTGTCCGCCGGGTGCAGCCGTTCCCTGTCCGTTGGGAGTGCCGGAGTCTGCTGTACCCTGTGTGCCGGGATTTTCCGCTCCTTGTCCGCCGGGTGCAGCCGTTCCCTGTCCGTTGGGAATTTCGTCCGGCGGAGGTTCGTTTTCTTTGTTTCTGAACCGACCTCCATCGTTAGGTCTGTTTTCGGCAAAGCTGTTATATTTGTTTATGTTGGATGTCGCATTACTGACGATGCTGCTGTAATTCAGGTAGAAAAAAGCTGCCGATATAAGAAATATCAAAAGCAGCATAGGTATCATAGTTATAAGCCGGACACGCTTTTTCAGTTTTTTAAGCATTGCTCTCCTCCAGCCTGTAGCCAACGCCCCTGACGGAAACGATTTTTACTGTAGAACGCAGAAGCTTCAATTTCTTTCTCAGGAAGGAAACATACACCTCCACATTATTATACTCTGCATCACTGCTGTATCCCCAGATTTTTGAAGCAAGCATTTCCCTGCTGACGACATTGCCCTTATTCATAACAAGAACTTCAATAAGCTGAAATTCCTTACCCGTCACTCGAAGCCTTGTACCGCCGGACACCATCTCAGAATTCTTTACATCCAGCATTATATCGCCAAATTCCGGGTGCTGTTTCCCTGCCGGTTTATTATAGCGTTTCAGAACGAGGTTGATTCTTGCAATTATCTCTTTGATATGGAACGGCTTTGTGATATAGTCATCCGCACCATTTTCCAGACCATTGAGTTTATCGGTTATCTCACTTTTTGCCGTCACCATAATAACAGGCGTTTCGGTGTTATTTTTTATGGAATGCAGAATTTCAAAGCCATTTTTACCCGGCAGCATCACATCGAGGATAACGAGGTCATAGATACCGGTAAGAGCCTCGTCCTCACCATCCTGTCCATTTGTCACTATAGCAGAAGAAAATCCCTCTTTTTTAAACCCTTCTCTCATAGCGTCCGCAATACTATACTCATCCTCAATTATCAATATCTTCATACCAATCCCCCCAGTGCAGAGCCTGCACTCCCGATTCGCGGCGGAGTGCCTGTGAATGTGCATTTTACATTGCACATTGCACACTGCACATTGCACATTGCACACTGCACATTGCACATTGTAACAGCTCTGAACAAAGTGATATTACTTTGCTTCTGATACAATTCGTTTTTACGCCCAATGGCACTTCCACAGGTTATTTATTAAAAATGTGCCACTACTATTCACTACTCACTATTCACTAATCACTACTAACTTCTGCCGTGATAATGTATCCGCTGTAGTTATCGCCGGATATTTCATAGTTCAGGTCTTTGGGAACAGTAAGCTCGGTATAATCATAACCGGATTCCTCTATATAGTACACACACCATTCCCTTCCGTCATCACCGGAAATATAAAGCGGTTTTTCCGGTGAATAGGTGTGAACGATATCCAGATATTCTTCTAACGTCATCTCGTTCTCTGAGATATACTGAGCCGCAGCAGGTCCAACATATCTGAAATGCCACGGTTCGTATTCGATACCGGTTATATCCACCTTTCCCTGCGGATAGCGGATGATAAATCCGTATTTGCAGCAATTTTCATTTATCCAGCTGTAATTTCCGGCACCGTCGTAGTGTATACCGGCAATACCGGAATCGTCATTAAGGTTAAGGTCAAAGGCAAATCCGGTCTGGTGCTCGCTGAAGCCCGGAGGTGCTACCCACAGGTCAGCCTGCTCCTCGCCATAAGCTTCAACCTCGTCATTGTAAAGCTGTACCTGAAGCTCATAGCTTCTGTATCCGCAAGCCATCATGATATCTGTGTTGCCGTATATATCGCTGAAATCATCAAGCATACTGTTAACTTTATCTATTATGTTCTCATCAAGCCCCACCGTATCATCGGTGATATCGTAGCTCGAGGAACGAGTGTCTATCAGGGACACAATGTTTTCGCCCTCATAAAAACACTGACACTCTTTATTTACAAGCACCTGATATCCATAATGTATGTTATCATTGTCGATCTCGACAGTATCCATTTCTATATCGTAGCTGACTTCTTTTTTGGAAGCCTCTGACTTTTTCGGCTTTGAAGTCTCTGACATTCCGGAGGTTTTGTTTGTTTTATCAGATGCTTCTCTGCTCTGCTGAGAACCTGTATTACTGTTTTCATCAGCAGGAGCTGTGCTCGTCTCTTCGGACAGTACAGCGGATGACTCTTCTTCTGTATCGCTATGATTTACGATACTGGCAGTAATGTACAGAAAAAAGAACAGTATTATCGATATCGTGAGTATCACTCCCATAATGATAAGCTGGTCTGATACCCTCAGCGGCTTCTCGAAATCCACTGTAAGAGCCTTTCTGACTTCCAGCAGCCTTGCTATAACGGGATTTTGCCTTTTGTCCGACTCTGTATACTGCACTTCATCAGCGAAATACTTTTCGTCATCCTCATCCTCGATATTATTTTCCTGTGCAGAAATATCCTGCAAATTTTCAGACGGTGACTGCGGCTCAGTCTCTTTTGACTGACCTTCATTTGAGGCATCACTCTGTTCCTCTTCAATTTCAGCGTCCGATGAAGCCTTTGTTTCCTCTGCATCCACCGCTCCATAAATAGGAAGAACGTTTTTGCCGTCCTCATGTTCTCTATAATTATTATGACTCATTATATTTCCTTTCAAATCTGAAGTCTATATGTAAAGTAACTCTATATAATATAATAAACCACCGGCAAACATAAATCAAGCACATATAAGAAATTGAAGAAGTATTCTCCAAAAAACAGGAGCTGCCGATACTGCGGCAGCCCCTGAGAGGTTCATTGCTTATAAATATCATTCATCATCGTCATCGTCTTTTTTCTTTCTGCCGAGAACAAAAAGGAGAATTACAGCTACAAGTGAAACTGCAACTACAACGCCAATGATTATAAACTTTGCAATATCTTCACCGGTAAGTATAGGTGTAAAGCTGCTTTCCTTTGTAACAGTAGATACCGTTGAGGTTATTGAAGTCTGTCGTGATGTCTGAGGAGTGGAAACCTGTGAGCTATGTGAAGGCTCTGACGGGGTAGAAATTTCGTCAGGCTTTGTTGTTTCGTCGGGCTTTGATGAATGGCTCGGCTCAGAGGGTTCACTTGTCTTTGAAGGTTCGCTGGGTTCTGAAGTCTTGCTCGGCTCTGACGGTTCAGAAGGCTCACTCGGTTCTGAGGGTTCAGATGGTTCGCTCGGCTCTGACGGCTCACTGGGTTCTGACGGCTCGGAAGTTTCATCAGGAAGGTTCACGAATGTCAGAACAGCTACATCACCCTCATCGGCAACATAAATATCTCTTTCAAGCCTTACAGTACCTGAATCATAGATATCAAACTCAACAGAAGGATCATCCGAGATCTTATAGCCTTCGGGAGCTTTTATCTCAGTCATGATATATGTTCCTCTGGGAATTTCCGGAATCACTATCTGACCGTGAACATCTGTAGTAAGCTCAGCGACAAACTCCCATACATACTCGCCGTAGATATCTGTATAGATCTCTTCATCAGGATGCTCTTCGGCATAGCCATCAGGAACATATTCCTTCTGTTCAAATCTGAACACAGCACCTTCAAGTCTGTTATCTTTATCGTCTACCTTATTGACGATAACAACACCTTTAACATCAAAGTCATAGTCAAATTCACACTTTGCGGTGATATCGGATACATTTGTTACCTCTCCCTCAGGAGTCTTATAAGGGAGAACTGTAAGCATCGGGCTTATCTTAACGAGGTCATAGCCGTCCATCTGGCAGATAAGATATGCTCTGCTGTCTGTTGACAGGTTTTTGAACGATGCCTTACCGTCAATATCTATAACCCTGTAAGCATCAGGTGCTTCATATTCAAGCGCATGCTCGGCAAGGTCGTTTGTCAGCATAAGCGCCTGTGTAGAGCCTATAGGTGATGTATTGCCGTCTGCGGCTTCATAATAACCGTCCTTCAGGTCAAAATAACCTGTTTCGTAGTCATAGGAACCGACATCATAAATTCCAAGCTTTACACCGCTTGCAAGAGTCTCTGCGTTTATGTTTATGACACCGTCATCCTCTGCGCTTACCGTTGTACCGGATATTACAATACTCATACTCAGCACACACAGCGCAAGCACCATTGCAAAAAAACTTTTTGAAAATTTTCTCTTCATGTCAAATCCTCCAGACTGAGCCTGCTAAGGCTGTGAATTCTCATCCGTGCTCTCAGACTCCGGCGCGGACTTCTTCTTCCTGTGCCTTTTAAAGCTCGGGAAAATCAATATTATTATTATCATCAATATCACAAATCCAATAACAGCAACTGCCGCATACCACAGTATAGTACGAGCCGGAAGCTTTACGATCTCTTTGTGAATTGACGGCCATGGATTGGTGTTTTCAGGTGTTTCGGTATCCTCCGGCACTCTGACACCCCTTACAAGCAAACGGTGATCGTTTATTCCATAGGGTGTGCAGGTGAGAAGAGTAACATAATCCTTGCCCTTTTCGATCTGTATATCATTTGCTTCTGTAGGAAGCACGACCTTTATCTGATCCACTTTATATTTCATAACCTTGTCAAGAACGTGGATATAGAAATAGTCGCCGGTTTCCATCAGGTCAAGATCTGTAAACAGCTTTGAGCTGGGCAAACCCGTGTGACCTGCAAGAACGCTGTGAGTACTTGCACCGCCCACAGGAAGCGAAGTTCCCTCCATATGTCCTATGCCCTTTTGCAGTACAGCATCATCCAGACCATGATATATGGGCAGGTTGACATCTATCTTTGGGATTTCGACATAGCCGATAGTATCACGGACATTAAGAAGCTCCTTATAGCTGTACACTGCTAACCTATCTGTTTTCTGTTCGGAGAGTGCTTCGTTATATTCCTCAGCTTCCTTTTCCATTTTCTTTACTGAATCTATGCCTATTTCCTGTATAGTCTCATTATATGTTCTTATAACATTATCTGATGTATACTGGGTATACCAGTTACCCAGAATCGGGTACATAAAAAAGCAGATACCCAACGTCATCAGCAGAAATATTCCCACGAGAGGAAGTCTGCGCATGAATTTACTTTTAGGTTTTGACATCGTCATCCCCCGATTTATCCTTTTCTCCCTTATCTTCTATAGCTATAGCGGCTCTTTTCTTAGTCACCACATCGAGCCATATGCAGGCACCCACAAAGACAATAACTGCCGCAACAGTAATAGCGACTATCACCGCCAATATACCGGAGATCTGTCTTTGCAGACCCTCATCGGCGAGCTTGGTATTTTCCGTAAATTCATCGGAATAATTATCCTCATCGCTGTCCGTATCGGGAGTATATGCAACTCTCTCGCCCTTTACAAGCAGACGTTTGTCGTTAATACCATATGGCGTGCAGGTCAGAAGCGTTACACAGTCCATATCCTCATCAATATGAAGAAGGTCTGTTCGCTCCGGCTCTACTGCGTCTATACTGATTATCTTGTAAGCAAGTGTACGGTCAAGAACACGTATATAGAACATTTCCCCGACCTTAGTCTGGTCAAGCTTTGTAAACATCTCTGCACTGGGCAGACCCGTATGACCTGCAATAACACAGTGGGTATTCTTTCCGCCCACCGGAAGAGAAGTTTTTTCAAGCCAGCCTGCGCCCTTGTTCAACACATCATCGGACGTACCGTAGTACACCGGCAGATATATCTCTACAGAAGGCACCTCAACGTAGCACATAATATTATTGGACATATTAAGAGATTTAGACAGATCTTCATCAAAAGTTCCCTTTGCCAGTTTTTTATTATATGCTCTTGCATCCTCCAGTCTGTTTTCAACATCGCTGTTATCCATAGTTTCGACGTCACTGTTATAAGTACTGATCACATTCTTTGAAGTGACGAGCGTATAGACATTTCCTATCATAGGATACACTATTGCAGCAACTCCGATAAAATATACCAGACCTATTGCCGCAATAATAAGTATATGTTTTCTTTTACCTTTTTTCAAATCAAATACCTCTTGGTTGTTTCTGAGATTATCCGAAGGGCTTGAGAAGCGCTCAAGCCCTTTGGATAATCTGCTCTCACAAGGAGAGCAGACATCCGAAGAAGTGTGTTATGTCAAAGACATCAATCTAAAACGCGGATATTATTCCTCGATCTTTCTCTTCTTCATGTAGAGAACGAACATTGCGCCTGCAAGCAGAACGATTGTTGCGCCGCCAACTGTGAAGAGGATTGTGCCGATGCCGCCTGTTGCGGGGAGGGTCTGACCGGGATAGTTCTCGATTGTAAGTGTCTTAGAGTCAGCTGCCTTATCAGAGGAAATTGAGAAGCCATTACCAGTATATACAGCAGTGCCAGTTTCAGAAGTTGAAACAGTTATATCAAAATCAGCCATCTGCTTATATCCTCGAGGTGTAGTTGTCTCTGATACGGTATATACACCGGGCTTCAAACCTTTAAGAACATGTGTCGCACCTGTAGCTGTCATAGTTCCAACTACTTTACTATCAGCTTTTCTGGTTACAGTAAATTCTGCACCAGTGAGGGAGCTATTTGTATCGCCATCAACTTTGTTGATTGTGAAGATTGTACAGAAGATATCTGCGTCACTTCCTTCTGTCTCAGGTGTTCCTTCAGGTTCATCCTGATCACCGGGTTCGGTGGGATCTTCGGGGAGATTATCTTTATCGATTTTTGGTGTAATACCATCAGCTTCAAAAGCACCGCCGCCTGTGTAGAAATCATTGCTGTATGTAACCTTAGAACTATTGTTGTTTGCATCTGTGTCAACATCCGGATTGTCCAGAGTACCAGTGTATTCTATAACAACGCTCTTGCCACCATTTGCTATAACAACTGCATCATCAAACACGATTTTAAAGCCTGCACCATCGTTAATGGCATCATTTTCATAATTCTTTGTAAGAGTAAAACCAGTAGTGATTGTGGCACCATCAACTTTAACAACAATGTTGTCCATATCAATAGTAATGCTATCTTCAGGAACGTCTTCTATTACATAGTCAACGATATCAGTAGCACCAATATCCCAGATAACCTCTGGCTTTCTAATTACATCACCATCGGCACGAGTTATTTCATCGCCTACCTCACGAAGTACGGTACCTGTTGCGGTAGTCTCATAGTAAGCTTCAGCAACAGTTTCAGTTGTTCCTCCCATGGTAGCTGAATCCCATGTGATTGTTTCTGCATCCTGGAACTTAACAGTTTGGGCTGTCTTTACAATAGAGGTGTTATACGTCGGGAACTCTGTTGCAATCTTGAACTCAATTGTATCGGTAGTATCTGCAAGAGCTGTTTTACCATCAACAGCCTTATTAGGAGTAGCAGCCTTTGAGATACCAGTAGTTGCATTATTAACCTTTTCTATTGTCTTATTGAAAGGAAGAGCCACAACTTTAGCAGCTATTACATCGGTTGTCTCATCAGTTACAGAAAGAAGTACAGGAAGTGCGGTGCCTGATGTATCCTTCAAAATATAGTAACCAGGTGCAAGATTCGCGCCACTACCGACAGCAGTACCAGTTGTAACCTTATCTGCGAGAGCAGTAGCAAGAGCCTGTGCATCTGTGCTATGGTTCATAATGGTTCCGAGACTAACACCAGCTGATGTTGACAATGTTCCTGCCGCAGCGTTGAGTGTGAGCACATTATTAAAAAGTGCATTAAGATTCGAATACTCCCAACGACCATTAATGTAACTTGCATCTGCAATCTTTACATAAACATAGTTTACTGCTGTAGCTTCTGAGGGCTTAGTAATTGTTACATTTGAAGCTGCGCTTACAGGAGTAGCCATAGCTCCCATTGAAAGAAGCATAGCCATTGACAGTACGGCAACGCCCGCTTTCTTAAAAGTTTTCTTTTTCATTAGAAATACCTCCAAAAATTTTATTGTCGTGAGGGTCGGTTTTAAATATGGCAGGCGATCCTCACGACTATCGGACTGCCATATTAATTACCTTGGGTCTGCGTTTACTTCTTCAAATACCTCCCTTGTATCAATATTGATGCAAATATTGCTTTCCTTTTATAAACAAGCAATGCTATCATAGCCGTTGCCATGATCGATATTCCTATGAGCAGGAAATCCGCTCCCTCCGGGATAACACCCGTTGTCGGCATTACAATGTCGACCTGTTTTGTGTTCACAACTGCAAAGTTTGCTCTTGTACTACCAGCCGCAAGCGCAACTTCGCGCGGAGTGTATGTCACTACGTAATTACCGCCATACATGTCGGAGTCACCTAAAGGCGTACCGTCTGTGTTGCACTCGGTTATTTTGTATGTGTACAGATTGCCGCTGCCATCATACTTCGGAAGACCAGTGAAACTGCTTGTTGAAGCAACGGTTTCGCCCTCTGAATTCGCATTGACCGGAAGTGTCGGCACAACCCGGAAAGTCACTGCATTACCATAGAAGTCTGTTGTTACAGTCTCCCATGTAGCGCCGCTGTCAGAACTGCGCTCAACCTTGAATGTTACTGTTCCGGCTTCTATTGATATCTGTGTTCCTTCATCAAGCCCAGCCCATGATTTAGAAATATAAATATCCACTAAATCAGGTGTGTTTGTAAAGGATGCTGTGGGTGCCGGTGTAGTATTGTTTACATTACCATTAGTATTGGAGCTTGCCGTATTTTTCCAACCTGTCTTTCGCGGCTCTGTTACACTATATGTAGTGCCGTACGGTATACCGGCAAGCGCCACCGGTGTATTGGCTGAAACCTTTACAGTAAACGCTCTTGTGCTTGTAGGCTGAGGACTGAGTGCCGTACCGTTATTAGTAACTGTAAACTTGCTTGTATCGGTACCGGCCGGATAATTCAGAGTAACGCTGTAGTCAAACTCTTCGCCGCCATATGCCGCAGCTGCCGCACTGCCACCGATAACCTTTTGTAAATTCAGACTGCCGAACTTTCTTTCGTTCGTTATTGTTACAGACTGAGTAGCATCGGAAATTGAAAGACCATCCCCTGCTGTTACCGCTCCGCTTACATACTGCCATGAATCATCAGGCACATTCGGCTCAGTTACAGTATATGTTGTGCCGTATGGTATGCCTGTAAGAGTAACAGGTGTGCTTTTGCTTACACTAACATCAAAGGCTGTTCCGCTTGCAGGGGTAATAGTTGTACCGTCCTGCTTGATGGTGTAATTGCTGAAGTCAACTCCTGTAGGCGCATTAAGCGTTACGCTGAAGGTAAAGCTCTGGTTGTTGTCAGCATCTGAGTAAACGCCGGACAATTCTTTGTTAAGTACCAGATCACCCACACGGCGGGTGTTTTTGATTTCGCCGGAATGGCTTGTAGTCGACACTGTACCTTCTGTGATCGTACCCGTAAACGGACCGCTCGCGCCGGATTTAGGCTCGTAATTTGTAGTACCGTTGTTTTGTTCCGTAATGCTGAATGATGTTCCTACCGGAATACCTTCAATAGTTACATCAACACCATTATTAACTGTGAAGGTACCATCACTGCCTACCCACGTAGCACCACTAATGGTGATATTATTATAATCACCCGAAACGTTCACGCCTGATACGCCAAACACATTTGTCAGTGCAAGCTTGAATGTGAATGTCTCTGTTACGTTGTCACCAGGGTCAAGCGTCTTCTTAAACTTCAGTGCGCCGACTCTTGGGGTGTTTGTGAATGTTTCCGTAATCTGAATGGACTCACTGCTTGCTACGCTGTCAGCATTTTTGTAGTCATATACCGTAGATGTAGTTGCGCCTGACGGTGTAATATCGTTGCCCAGCTTGTCAATAACCTTAACTGTTGTTGTGTAATAAGTTGAGACGTTTCTGCCATTATTAGAGGCAAATGTTTCACGGACATTTTCCGAGTCTGTCCTGTCTGCCTTGCGCAGTGTATTGTCCTGCACTACGGTCATTTCACTTACTTTAGTACCGGAAACTGCTTTTGCAAACTGTCCTATAAACTCAGCAGAGGACTCAACGCTTGAAGTACCGTACATCAGTCTGAACGAACCCGTGTTGTCTGTTGTACCGGTCATGCCGTCTATTTCGTCATCTTCCTGATCCTTTGCTAATTTACTTGCATAATCGTCATTCCAGTTATAGTTTACATTCGCAACGGGAGTTCCAGAATTATTGGTTGTGCCCGGTGTAAAATTGTTAGTCGAATACAATTCATTTCTTAACCATCCACCTGCATTGTAATCACTCGTGCTGGTAGGTCCAATAACATCGCCGGATACAAAACTAACAGTAGGCAAGGCGTTCGCAACATTCGTACTGCCCGGACTGCCCGGCCAGCCTGAACCATCAGCTAAATTCGTCTTACAGCGCATAAATATTACATTGTTAGCATCTGCCGGAATACTACTAAATGTATAAATATTTCCGTTCTGTGAAGTCGGAGAATATATCTGACCTTCGTAACCCGTGCCATCTTTTGCTCCGCGCCACACCCACGCTTTGAGATATCTTGTACTACTTGTCCAACCTGGAACAGCAGATTTATCAAAGTATAGAATATTGCTCAATTCCTGCCCTGTCAAGAGCGCATCCTGTTCAACCTTCGCATCTGTATTTTTACGCTCATAGTAGTCGTATGTAGGAGTAAGAATACCGCTGTCGCTGACATCGTCATTAACTGTACCCTTGTTAGAAACCGTATAATTGAATACGTCTCCGTCAGCCGCCTGCTTCGTATAAGACTTAAGACCTGCATTTATGCCCGCGTTATCAAAATCAGTTATTTCTCTGATTTTGAGAGTATTGTCGTTGGAAAGAGTAGGAATATTGAATCTGATCATCAGGTTGGACTCGATCATACCACGCTCCATGTAGAAGCATCTGATCCTGTGCGGTGTAGTACCATCATACACCAGACCGTTAAGACCAAGCTGAGCAAAAGTATACGTCACGTCCGAGCTGATAGTATTACCTTCACCAGAATTAACTGTATTAGGATTAGCATTAAAATCGATCGACTTATAAAGCGTTACCGTCTGCTGTGTAAAGTTGATCTCACCAGAAGCGGAAGAATGAGCACCACCAAGGTCAAGCGTCAGCTTGTCATCAATATAGACCCACATATCATCGTCACCGGTAAAGTAGAAGATGATATCATTTCCTTCGGCATCCTTTGCCAGAGAAGGACTTGTTGCAGCCGGCAATTTAAAATCAATGCTCAGCTTCATACCGAAAGCCATGTTCAAAGCCGGGTCGTTTCCATTGGTTGTAGAGTTGCTGTTATCGAACGGGAAAAAGCCGTAGGTCTTTGTACTGTCACTTGTTGAGTTATTCCTGACAGCGTTTCCGGATTCCAACGCGCCGCCGTTCAGATAAACTGCCTGATTGTAACTGTTGCCGTTTATATCTTTATTTTCTGAGTTGTAATAATAGTATGATGTGTAATTACCGCTTGCATCTTTTTCTCTGTTAAATGTAAGCTTCAATCCGCTGTAGGAAGTACCAACACCTTTTGAAGTCAGCCAGCCTCCGTCAAAGTAAGGCATTGCCTTGTTGCCGGATTTAAAGTTTATCACTTCTCCGCTTCCAAGATCAGTTGCTGCCAGACCTCTTACGGTCGATGTATAGTCATTTCTCTGTGCAATATTTGCATTCCAGTAAAAGTTATTATATCCGGGTTTGGAATCATTAACATAGTTGTTTCCTGAGTTGCCCTCCCACAGATCTCCGAAATACAATGGAGTGGCATAAGCACTTGAACCCTGAGTGCTCAGGTTTACGGTTCTCTTTACCGTTTCCTGTTTTTCACTACCATCTACAGTGCCCCAAAAACAGTAATTAGTATAATTGGCTGATATAGGATACACTACGGAACGCCCTAATTCGCCTCCTCCAGCATCCGTTCCAACGAACATTACGTAGAGTATTGCGTCAGTTGAATTTTTCACTTTATTCCTGAGATCAAAAGATTTAGAATACTTGTATGTAGCATTAGCAGCAGATCCTGTGTTAATTCTGCCCGTTACATAAACGCCGCTTGAATTATAACTCATTAGCTCTTCTGCGCTTTTCCATGAAGTCGATTCGCCATCTTTTGCATAAACGTGAGCATATACATTATACCAGTTATTCGGATTGTTAAAATATATTGTTGTTACACCGTCATTTACTGTTGAACCGGAAATCGCTGCATTGAATTTGGTATACGGATCCTGAAAACCATTCATACCTGAACTATTGAATCCGCCGCCATTGATCTCATTGTCCGTGTAGTAGTCATACAGAACAACTCCGGCATCGTATGTACTTGGAAGCGAAGCCGCCTCTACCTTAGCAGTATTCCTGAACAGGCCATTCGGCATAATGCTGACAACTATCATGAATATCAGTACTAGCGCCACAACAGCTTTCAGTCGTTTATTCCTTATCACAGTCATAAATATCTACCTCCACGTCACCGGATCATATTTAATGCAACAACCATGTACAAATAAAAAAATCAAATTAACACAATACAGTATCATTTATAATTCCGTTCAATAGTACGATACATTAAAAAATAAACAAAATAATCGTTCACCATCAAAGTCTTATGTGTATTTTATCATCTTATTTTTAATGTGTCAATGGCAAACAAACATTTTTGGCAATTTGCGCTCTGATAACATCTAAATTTGTCAGTATTGCACAATGAGCAACTTACATATTTTAACATATTCAACATTTTTATCAACAACCAAGTCTCCTCGGCACAACTTCTGATAAGTCCGTTTTTCTGACAAAAAATGACACTCTCAGCCCAAACAAACCCTTTACATTATAAAAGAAAAATAGTAAAATATATTGTATAGCAAAATGTAAACGGAAGTGATGACTTTGTCAAAAATAATACGTGCAGCAGCCTTGATAATAACGGTACTCTCGCTTTTTATCCTTGCTTCCTGCAATACAGCAGAACCCGAAAAAGCCGATATCAGTACAACACTTGAGGTCGACAGCTCCTTCTCCGGTTCAAGAACTGTTGTCGTTACCTTTCCGAAAAGCATCATAGACCCCGGCACTGACTCCGAATCCAACCTTGACAAGGTCGTGCAGAAGTATTGCCCCGACTCTATGAACTATGCCAAAAATATTTCCGACGGCAAAATAGTCTACAGCTTCATCCTGAAGTTCGAGTCCGCACATGAATACACTGAAAAAACCACGGAGATCACCGGTTCTCAGACTGTAGTAAGCTTCTCAAACCCCGATACCGTCATGACAAGCGGCTGGAAACTGGATGAAAGCTTTCACAGCTCACAGCTCCTTGAATGGATATCTCAGGGCGCAGAAGAGGAAGGCTTCGAGGGCTTTGATTTTGACATGGAAGAGACTTCCACAAAAGCAGCCTATCTGGATGACGTACAGGATACTTCTCCCGATATCTCCGTAAATGCTCTTACAGGCTACCCCGTCCAGAAAATAACTATGACTACCGTAAACCAGAAAACAGTTCTGGACAGGACAATAGTTTTCACGATATCGCAGTCCACCTTCGATAAGCTCGGCGATAAAATATCGGACTACTTTGCAGGTGTGACCGACAAAGCCGCTTCAAGCGCTGAGTGGCTCCTTGAAAACAACGCCTACAACTACACTGTAAAATTCAACGATGTCACAATGCAGGAGCTTGAAGGCTATACAAATAAACTCCTCAGCACCGTATACGGCGAGGTATCCTATGCCGACAAGTCCACTGGCAGCACCGCCCTTGCCGAACAGAACTCCTACAATGAGACACTCGATTTCTCAAATTACATAGGCAACAGCAACGAAAACGTTCCCATAGAATATACATATTCCGTTGACGGTTCCACAGAGCTGAGCGAATGTCAGCTGTACAAGGACGGCGAATGGGTGGCTGCAACAGACCTTCTGGATTCCAACAAATACGGCAAGGTTTCTGCGATAAAAAGCAGCGACTCCCTTATAAAGCTCCGTATCAATGACGGCAAGCAGTACACGGCTTCGTCTATCGAAGTCACCGCTACACCCCTTGATGATAACAAGCTGCAAAAGTCCATTACATTCAAATACGATATCGCTACAGGCGGAAACGAAGCCTCTGACTATACCACATCATATTTCAGCAAGCTGAACAAGGGCGCAGTACAGTCTGTAGACGGCGGCAAGAACACCTGCACCGTCACATTCAGCGGTACCTCAGAAGAGATAAACTCCCAGATAGCCGCTATATTCGGCGAAAAAAATCTTGTGAAGTCCTCTAACGAGACTCAGTTCATGACCCTGCGTACACTCAGACATTTCAGTGACCATATAGATTTCAGCTCTCTTATCGTTGGAAAGAATGTGGACACACCAATATATTACTATGTGACCACTCAAAGCGGCGATATTATAAAAAGCTTCAAGTATGAATATCACGACCCGGAAACAGGCGACCTCAACGAAACCTCTTCAGATACTGTACCGGACGAAAACAGCACTGTACAGCTCCAGCTTGCAAACGCCGACATAGACGTGATGTTTGACGTAACATCCCCGAACATATCAGACATAATTTTCTGCACATTCATATCCTCACTTATAGTACTTGTATCAATAGCCATGATATTTGTATTCCGAAGCAGAAAGCTGCCGGCTGAAGCTCTTGGATCGGGAGATAAAAAAGCAGCACTGCCCGAAGCCAAAAACAAGCTTGCTGTACGTGAAAAAAAGAAAACATCCGTATCCAAAAGCGGTGAAAGGAAAAATCCAAAATGATAAAGCTATGTATATTCGACCTTGACGGCACGCTGATAAACTCCCTCAATGACCTTTCAGACTCCATGAACCATGCGCTGAAAGCTCACGGCTTTCCCACGCACGAGCCTGAGAAATACCGCCAGATGGTAGGCAGCGGAGTTTCGGTGCTTGCAGACAGAGCCGCAGGCGCTCCGAATGAGCGTTTCACACCGGAAGTAAAGAACTCAATACTCTCTGATTTCAGCGAATACTATTCCGCCCACTGTATTGACAAAACACGTCCCTACCCCGGAATACCGGAGCTTCTGACAGAGCTTGACGCACAAGGAATACTCTGCGCCGTGAACTCCAACAAGCCTGACAATTTCACAAAACAAATAATAAGCGCACTGTTTCCGGACAAGAAATTTGCAGAAATATGGGGCAAGCGCGAAGGCTATGAACGCAAGCCCTCGCCGGACGGCGCCAATGCCATTATGCGTTCACTGAACATTCCGCCCGAAGAATGTATTTACATCGGAGACAGCAACGTTGACGTTCAGACCGCCCGCAACGCCGGTATATCCTTCTGTGGAATAACATGGGGCTTCCGCTCGGAACAAGAGCTTCTCTCCGAAGGTGCCGCATCCATAGCCCACACAACGGAAGAACTTAAGGAATTAATTAATACTGAAAACTTAAAACTTAAGAATGAATAATAGCGGTATGTTTTCGCCTCAGCGAAAACAATTATAGTAAGTTTTTCATTAACTCAAAATCACCCAAATTAAGCCGCTTTGTTATTTATCTGCAAATAAATCAAGCTCCCTTTTCAGGGAGCTTTTTTGTATCTGGAATATATTATCCGCTATATAATGTAGGCTTTTCCATTATTATTCTTTATTAGAATAATATCCTGCGCGTGACCGGCGGGTGACCCCGCAGGACAAACTTAGAACGCATTTGCATTTGTCCGAACCGTCCGCATCACTCTCCCAAGGGAACAGAAATAGTGAATAATGAATAGTGAATAACGAATAGTGAATAGTTGCGGTTTGTTTTCACTAAAGTGAAAACAATCATAGTAAGTATAATAAAAAACTACAACTTCAAACGGTACAGGCGCATATAGTTGAGTTGTTGAAAGAACTTTTTGTTCGTAGAGAATAGCCGAAACAGCAGCCCTAAGGCTGCGCCGGCGGATGGAGATGGGTGTCTGCCGGTTCTGCGCCGTCAATCGCGGACAGGAAAAGTTTCGGTCATATTATCAGAGTGAGCGTTAGCGCCCGAAGGAAGTGCCCTTGGGGTACGAACGTCAGCACGAATTGAGACCGGCAGCTTGCCGGGCGAATCGGGCGCGCAAGCCTTGCACCGGCGGCTGTGAGTACAACCACAAAACGTTTGGCGGTAGAGGGAGAATTTGGCGGAAAGCTCGATGGAACGCTTGTAGCCGCCGCGCTTCTTGAAGTCGGAAAATAAATAGGCAATACCGTATTTGTCACTCAATTCCCTGCCAATAGCGTTCAGTACCGCACTGTCCTTCTGCGGACTTATGGAAAGCGTTGTCGTGAAATAATCGTATCCGCCGCGCTTCGCTTCAAGGGCGGCTTCCTCTAACCTTAACCTGTAACACTTATGACAACGTATACCTCTCTCAGGCTCGTTCTCTAAGCCCTTAGCTATCTCTGCAAACCGCTCCGGCTCGTATTTTCCCTCAATAAAATTCACTTCCGGACACATCTGACTTATCAGCCGCTTCTGCTCCTCTACCCTGTATCTGTATTCCTCCTCCGGAGAAATATTAGGGTTGTAATAAAATACCGTTATATCAAAATACTTTGTCAGATATTCCAGAACATAGCTGCTGCATGGGGCGCAGCAGCTGTGCAGTAATAATTCCGGACGCTTGTTTTCTTCTGCAAGCTCTTGTATCGTCTTGTCAAGTATAAGCTGGTAATTCACCTTCGGAGTCTGTTTCATATGTCATCCTTCCAAAGAGGGGATCTTTACATCTGCATTTGTATCGGCTTCATAGTCAACACCCTTTGCCATAAATCCGAACAGCTTGTAGAAATCCTCATAATATCCGTCAAGGTCTGCATGAGTCGGAAGATTTTCCGTTGCTATCTCATTCCAGAGCGCTTTTACTTCCTTCTGTATATTTTCCTGCATTTCAAGATCGTCAAGTCTTATACGGCCTTCTTCATCAGTTACAGCCTCACCCTTGTAAAGCTTTTCATTAAGAAGTCTGTACATCTGCTCAATACAGCCCTCATGTACATTATTTTCCTTCATCACCTTGAACAGTATGGAAATGTAGAGGGGAACTATCGGTATTGCCGCACTTGACTGAGTTACAAGCGCCTTGTTTACAGAAATATACGCTTTGATGCCCTCAGCACTTATCTGCTTTGACGTCGCAAAAAGATGATCCTTTGCTTTTCCTATGGTGCCGTCTGCATACATCGGGTGAGTGATATCCGGACCGATATATGAATAAGCCACCGTTACGGCATTATCCTCAATAGCATCAGCAGCCTTAAGCGCATCTATCCATGCTTTCCAGTCCTCACCGCCCATTACCTTTACTGTAGCGTTGATCTCGTCCTCACTTGCCGGCTCTACGGTGATATCGCTTACAACACGGTTCTTGATATCTATAGTTTTGTTTGTATAGGGTGCGCCAACTGTTTTCAGAACAGAGGTATATGTGGTACCGTCAGCAGTTGTTCTGCGGGGAGCCGCAAGACTGTAGATAACAAGATCCACCTTGCCCATATCCTTTTTAATGATCTCAATAGCCTTTTGCTTAGTCTCGGCAGCATTAGCATCTGCATTGATAGTCTTTGCATACAGACCGTCATCATGTGCCAGTTCCTCAAAGGCTGCGGTATTATACCAGCCTGATGAAGCTGTTCTTGCGCCGTTTGCGGGCTTGTCAAAGATTATACCCAAAGTAGCCGCTCCGAATGAATATGCTGCCGTTATCCTTGAAGCAAGGCCATATCCCATTGAAGCGCCCACAACAAGCACTCTTTTAGGACCGTCTGCATGGGGCTGTGACTTAACATAGTCTATCTGTTCTCTTACGATTGCCTTACAGCCCTCAGGATGAGCCGTTGTACAAATAAATCCTCTTACTTTAGGTTTGATTATCATAAAAAATTCTCCTCTCATTTAATAGCATTTACAATTTTTCATACCGTACATCAATATAAATAATAACACAACAGGCGCAGCTTGTACATAGAATTATTTTTTAAATTCAGGATATAGTGGTATATTTGTCAGTGCCGAGAACAGGAAGATACACTTCCCCTGAACCATAGGCATTGACATAAATTGCAGTGTGAAGCTCTATGCTGTTGGTGTATTCTGTTTTCGGGGTGAGCTTGTAGCAGGCAACACCGTTTATTTCCGTAAGCGTATCATCTGCTTCAAAAACATAAGATGATACTTCATATTCAAGACCAAGCTTCTCCCCTTTTTCGGCTGCGTCAGTTATCGCTTCATTAGGAGTGATCTTTGCATCAGGATACTTGTCCTCTATAGACTTGTCATTCTTTGCGGTATTTTTCTTTACGGGGTCATAGCCGCCTACCCAGTCTTTTTTCAGTATCTCACTGCCATCACAGGCAACAAGACAATTTGTTCCTACTGGAATTTTTTGTCCCTTTACTTCAAGATAATTATAAATGGAATAATAGTCTTTACCCTGATATTTAACAGTGGAACAATACAGCTTCTTGTAATCCTTTGCGCTCTGGGGAAGGTAAAGCTCCTCCATATTACAGCTGTCAATAATATCGCAGGCGTCCTTGAAGCTTATGCTGTCATCAGGAGCGGAAATATCATCCTGATCATCGCTTATCACTATTCTGTCTCCTGTCGATGTATCATGTGATACGTCTCTTATCGTGTAGGTAATGCCGCTCTCGTCTGCACTTACCTCTGCCCCCTGTGATGCTGAGCTTTCAGTTTTTTCGCTGTTATCGCCCTCAGCGGAGCAGCCGCAAAAGCTCAGGGACAATATCAATGCCGATACCAAAATTATTTTTTTCATATCCTAACCTCATTTCTGAAATTTTATTTTTTACACAGTACTCTTACCCAGTAGTGGACAGTAAGCTCCAGATTCCGGGTGTTTTCAAGCATTTCACGTCTTTCCCTGCGTATGCGCCAGAAATGCGGCGTCATAAGAAGCAGTGCCTTCAGCCGGGAATTATCAAGGCTTATCTTGTAGCTGTGCTCAGTACATTCCACCTCTTTAAGCGAGCCGCTTACAGGGGCAGGGTGCTTATCCTGCTCAAAAACTTCATCATAAATAATTTCTTTCAGCTCGTATAAATGCCTGCTTCCTACAGTGACCTCTGTAACACATCCGCCCTTTTTCAGCACTCTTGAATATTCCTCAGGCATCAGCAGCGAAAACATTGCCGTAACAACATCTACGCTCTCATCCTCAAAGGGCAGCCTTGACGCTGTAGACACAAGCCACAATATATCCCGGCTCCGGGAACAGGCAGCACGTACACCATCCTTTGAAATATCTATCCCTGCACAAAAGGCATTACACAGCTCTGCAAGGCGCACCGTATAATAGCCCTCTCCGCAGCCGATATCCGCAAGCACAGGAGTCTTTGTTATCTTATATCTGTTTACAGCATCGGCAACATCACGGCATATAGCGCTGTACTTTCCGCTATCTAAAAACTCACGCCTTGCAAGAAGCATTGCCTTTGTATCGCCGGGGTTCAGAGAATGCTTGTTCTGCACCGGCAGAAGATTGATATATCCCTGACGCGCAATATCAAAGCTATGATTTTTTTTGCACACAAGACTTTTTTCCAGTGCATTCAGCTTGTTTCCGCACACGGGACATATCAGCTTTATATTTTCGTTCATCAATAAGCACCGCTTTCACTTTATCCTTTTAAGCCTGCCGCCGCACCTGCATAAATATCGTGACGGGTCGGCGACCACATTAGAATATCTTACTCTCTTTATCTGCGCTCCGCATTTCTGACATTCAACGATGTAATTAACTTTCTTTTCAGTCTGCTCCATAGTCAGACCCATTTCCTCAGGAGTGTGAGTCCTCTTGATATCATATCCATAACGCTTGTTCATAACAGCTGCATAGTACAAAAACAGCTTTCCATGATTATTGCAGCCCTTACAGGTATGTATCAATTCATGCGCTATAGTCTGTCTGCACTTTTGTTCAGGCGCATAAAGCAGTATCTCAGACAATTCTATAGTATATGCTCCGTTCTGATATATACATCTGCCAAAGCGTTTTTTAGCTCTGGTATTGACAACAACGTGTTTTTTTATCCTTGAGGATATAGGCACACCCGCATCCCTCGCCTGCTGAGCTACCACATAAAGCAGTCTGTCAAAGTCCTCAGGGGTTCTTTTTTTATCATCAACAGTCATGATTTCCGCCTTCCACATTTATAGCATCCGATTATACAAGCGCATCAGGTGAGTTCCTCAGGGGAAACCATTTTCCGGCGAAAAAATGGTTTCCCCCGAACCCCCTTCCCAAATTCGCTGACTTTGACACGCAATTTTTGCAATTATTATTCAGGAATATAGTCAGGTTTCAAAGATAAAAGAAAGGACCGAACACCGCAAAAGAAAGGCACCCGGTCAGGAACTATTATACCGCAGCAAGTACGGGCATTGAAGTATTGGCGAGTCTGCACAGAAGATACGCAATACCGTTGTCATCATTTGAGAGAGTCACGTAATCGGCAGCATTTTTTACAACATCAGAGGCATTGGACATAGCAACCCCCAACCCTGCATATTCTATCATAGATATATCGTTGAAGCCGTCACCGCAGGCAATACACTCATCAGTCTTTATACCGATGGCTGACAGCAGACGGTCAATAGACTTTGCCTTATCAACGCCGAGAGGAACTATCTCTAAAAAGAACGGTTCGGATTTGAATATGCCAAGACGACCCTCATATTTTTCCGAGAGTATTTTTTCAAGTTTGAGGATAACATCGGGTTCTCCCTGCAAGAGACACTTAGTTATATCGAAGTTTACATATTCGGGAAAGTTCTCCACGAATTTCAGCTCCATACCGTTGATGCGTCCTTCAAGCTCGGTATAGCTGTTTATCCGGTTACCCACAATTATCTTATCGCCCTCATATGTATTGATGCCCACAGGATAGTCCTTTATGATATCATATATCTCCGGAACATATGAAAGAGGGAGCTTATTGCGGAACATAACGCTGTTTGTACTGCAATCAATAACACAGCCGCCGTTATAGGAAAGGATATATCCGCCGTATTCATCAAGTCTGAGTTTTTTTGCATGAGGGACAATCCCCTGAGTGGGACGTCCCGAAGCAAGTATGATCTTGCCTCCGTTCTGCTGATATCTCATAAGGGTAAGATAAGTTTCAGGA
The DNA here is from genome assembly GCA_946186665.1 of uncultured Clostridia bacterium. GTDB lineage: Bacteria > Bacillota > Clostridia > Oscillospirales > Acutalibacteraceae > UBA1213. The sequence goes on from CAMHOE010000011.1 coordinate 52,915, forward strand.
GAAATCTCTTTCCGGGAATTAGTAAGAGTACCGTCAATATCAAGAGCGATTATTTTAAAAAACATAAAGATCATGCTTCCTTCTATATAACAGAAATATTTACCTTATCTTATTTTATAAAAACGCCCACCGCTCGTCAATAGTATTTCTGACGTATAATCCCCATAGCCGCCAATTTTTTTTGTAGCTTTCAGAAAAGAAACAGTATATACATCGTCAATTTGTACAATTTTAGAAAATAATTAAAAAAATATATTGAATTTTTTTTTATAAAGTGTATAATTATATATAGTATATGAAGATCGCATATAGATCATGATACAACGGAGGTAATAAGATGAAACGTAGACAGATATCCGCAATTTTTCTTGCATTGGCACTCGCAGTAACCTCAACAGCTGTACTTTCTGGCTGTGCAGGAAAAACATATTATTATAATAACGGTACCCTTGTTGGTGAAGCATCTGAAGAAGATACTACTGCATCATCCTCGGCTGAAGACGAGAGCGACAGCGAAGAAGGCGATGAAGGCGACGGCGACTCAGAAGAGTCTGAAGAGGCGTCTGAGGAAGAATCTGAGGAAGAGTCAGAAGAGGAATCCGAAGAGGAGTCTGAGGAAGAGTCAGAAGAAGAATCCGAAGAGGAGTCTGAGGAAGAGTCCGAAGCAGAAGAGTCTGAAGAAGAGTCCGAAGATGAAGCATCAGAGCTTGGTCCTGATGACCTTGCAACAGTATACTTCAAAGCACCTGAAGATTGGGAAGATGTATACGCATATGTATTCGACTCAGCAAGCAATAAAAACTCCGAGAAGGGTGTAGAGATGGAGCTTTCTGATGAAGGTGAGAACATCTATGTATATACTGTGTCTAAATATGCAGAGGACGGTACAACAGAGTTTGTTGAACCTAAAATTGTGTTCAAGACCACAACAGAGTCTATCAGACCAACAAAACGTAACTATCCCATGAGCGACGGTCTTGATATAACAGACGGCGAAACTTATGAAGTAGATTCATAATTTTTACATAACAGATTTTCACAGACACGGGTATTATTCCCGTGTCTTTTTTTGACTGCCGATAACTGCTCCGCGTATATTGCCGTAAAATAACGGCAATAATAAAAGCGGAGGTAGAGTTATGATAAATACAAGAAAAACAGCAAGCTACAGAAAACAAAAACCGCCCAAAAACAATGCAGGCTTCTATATAGCTCTTGCAATATGTATCGTTACCGTAGCGGCAGCTGCATGGACTACTTACGGAAGTATGACCGAAAACAGTGATATTACTGATGAAAGCCTGTCCACGTCAGAAATGCCGGTCGACAATAACGTCAGCGGAGAAGAATACTCGGATGACCCCAGCAGTACTGAAAGTGAAAACACCGCATCACAGGAAAGCGCGGACGCCGCATCCGATAACACAGAAGAAAACACTGAAAGCTCCGGCAATACAGACAATGAGCTTATGAACATCAACACAGAAGTTCAAAGCTCCGAAGAAGAAATGCACTTTCCGGTAGACAACGGCGAGATAGTCAAGAAATTCAGCCTTACCGAACTGATGTATTCAAAAACCACTTCGGACTGGAGAATTCATCGTGGTATAGACATCAGCGCTTCTGAGGGTATGCCCGTACACGCTATATCCTCCGGCACAGTAAAATCCGTTTACAAGGACGCATTGCTTGGAAATGTGATATGTATAGCACATGACGGATTTGAAGCCTATTACTGCGGCGTTACAGACGCATCAGTTGTAAGTGACGGCTATGTTGTAGACGGCGGCGATACCATCGGATATGTCGGCACTGTCCCCTGCGAGATGTCGGACGAAAGCCACATCCACCTTGAAATCAAAACCAACAACAAATACTCCGACCCTGCAAAGGTCATAAATAATGAATACTGAAAGCATTAGAATGAACAAAAGCACTTCCGATAGAAGTATATCGGAAGTGCTTGTTTCATTTTTTAGAAGCTCAATGCTGGTCGACTTGTACTTCCTTTAAATTATCAACATTAAACTTCTCATAATAATTAAATGAAGCAGCTACTTGTTCTTGGGTCAATGATGCATCCGCATTATAATTCGGTTTTTTATTCATAAAAGCCGTTATCTCCGGATTATTAAATTTAAGATTATGTCTTGCATATATTTCATTTACAGCCATCTGTCTGATGTATTTATAAGAAACACCATCACTATAGCTGCCTGAATTCCAAACAGATTGGTCATCATAGAGATAATAATATGAAGTAAAATCCGTTAACGTTTTAGCAAAGCTTTGAGTATATGCCCAATTTCCATATGAATCCTCCGTGCATGCTTCATAGTTTTCAGTTTCAGGTGCAACGTTATAACAATAGTCATTGAAGGATTCTCTCCATGTATTTGAAATACAATTATATTCATCTGTAAACACATTTTTTACAGCGTTGCCATCGGCATCAAAAACATCATAGCTACCATAACCTTTATCCTGCACCGTACACACAAGCTTGTTGGACATTGACGTTCCTGGCCCGTTGTACTGAAATACCTTGACTTTTGTCTTACTGTCCCCGAGTTCTTCCAACGTACGGTAGAAACACTGGGTTTTATCCCCGCCATGTACATAGATCATTTCCGCCTTGTCTATGCCTATCAGTTCATTGGCAAGCTCTATCTTGTCTCCTGAAACTTCATATATCCTTATGGTTTTCATATCTGAGCTTCTTGTTACCAATTCATAAGCACCGTCAGCGTCAATATCTGTTATGACATGACCGCCTGCGCTGTATTCTTCAAGAGCATAAATATTGTTGAGCATATCTTTTTCGGTAAGCTCTCCGGACTTGTAGCTCGTGATATACCCCTTTACAGCCTTTTCTGTTTCCGTCATATATGGCTCTACGGTAATATTGTACTGTTCAATAAAGCCGATACCCTCTATCTCTGAGGTAATAGTACAATCGCCCTCTCCCTTTGCGGTCACATAACCTTCGCTGTCCACCTCTGCGACATTGCTGTCGCTGCTTTTCCATTCCACCTTCAGGTCAATACCATCAGGTATTATTATCTTTGCCTGAAGCTGCGCATTGGTTATTTCCTGTGTGTCGAGGGTAAGATCACGGTCATTGGAATAATCCGGTGCATCCACAAGATCACTTCTATGATACCCGAAACTCTGCATTCCCTCTGTCACATCAATGCTTATAAGGTCTTTGTTATTCTCATACTCCAGAAGCTTTTCCTCAAATTCGTTCTCAGATATCTCATTATTGCTTTCGTCATAAAAGTCTGTATCATGAACCATAGATGCATATGTATACCATATTTCACTTTTATTTTTTTCAGACATATCACCGTGACTGTAACCATATTTGTAATAATTTATTACGCCCGCAGCTCCTTCTATGTATGACCCCTGATCCATCACATAAACATCTTTGGTCTTACTGTCATAGTACATCCTGGTAGCCTGTACAGCATACTCATAAGCACTTTTTTCAAAAGTACTTTCAAAGCTTCTGATCGCGCCCGATATGGGAGAACTGTTCTCATAATCCCATGCGCTTACCTGAGAAGCTGTTCCACCAGCCAGAACCAAGCAGAGAACAAACGCAGTAATTTCCTTTTGTTTTTTCATATTTCCTCCTGTTATCTCACTCTTCGAACAAACCAACTTTCGTCCTTAAACCGGTCCGTAGCAACCGCTTCACCGTTAACGACAGAAACCAAATCATACAAATAGCACGATCTGTAACCAAAATTATCATCAAATGTGCAGTCATATTTGACTATAAGCTCCATCCTGCCATCGTTGTTGACATCACGGATAACTGAATCCACATAATAAACCTCTCCCCTGACATCTCTATCTGTTGAAGAAGTTTTGTAAGTAATATCCTGCTCAGACACCTGCGGTATTTTTTTCTTATACTCCATCAGCACTGCGATATCCTTTTTTGCCTGTTCGGTTTTCTGCTGTTCTTCGCTGACGCTGCTTTCCTGCGGTGCAGAGCTTTCCGCTTTGCTTACATCAGCTGCGGAACTGTTTCCTGTACTGCTTTCGGAGCTGTTGTCTGTCTTATTGCCGTCAGAGCCTTCCATACTGTTGGCAGCATTATTTTCGTCAGTACTTCCTGCTGTGCTTTCCACGGCACTCTGAGCACTGTTCTGACCGTCATTATCAGCAGAGCCGCCATTACCTGAACAGCCGCTGAAGCACGCGGTCATGAGCATTGACGCACATATCAGCAAAACTCCTGTCATACGTCTTTTCATGTCAGTTTTCATCCTCCTGTATTTTTCATTTATATATTTTTAAAACACCGGATATGTTTATCTGCTCAATAATATAACTTTAGCAATACATCATATCAAAACGATATTTCATGAAAGATATTATATCACAACAAATAATCAAAATCAACAATCTTACGCCGATAATGTTTATAGCTTTAGTGCAATGCGGATAAAAGCATGATCATAATAAGTTTTTGCAAAAGTATAATGTCACTGCTATCCACAAGAGGATAATTATTTGTATCATTGTGCAGCAGATATATTATCGTATAAAAAAGTTCATTGTTATAGTATGTTTACAAATAATTCCTGTATGGTATAATAAACGCAGGCAAATGCGTGTTTTCTCGACTCAGGTTCATTTTTTTGCAAAAAAATTTAAAAAAATATAATCGAAAAAATCTTATAAAAATAACATCGGGAGGTGTGTAGTTTTGCTTATCAATAAATCAAAGGATATGACGCCTTTTGATATGACGCAAAGACCCAAAAAGCAATCGCCCTTTTTACTGCCGCTTATATGGGGCGCCAGTTTTATGATGACAAGAAAGTTTCACCTGAAGATAAAAAAGACAGGTATGAAAAAAATAAAGCCGCCTTATCTTGTGCTGGCAACACATCAGGGTTTTGCCGATTATTACATAGCGCCTTTGGCATTGTTTCCGCACAGGGCGATCTATGTTTCGGATGTAGAGGGCTTTGCCGCCTTTGGCAAAGGTCTGTACAGAAGCATAGGATGTATAGCAAAACGAAGATATGTGTCTGACATCAACGTGATGCGCAATATCAGATGGGCAGTTTCAAAAAGGCAGTCGGTCGTTATCTATCCTGAGTCAAGGCACTCCAACATCGGAACAGCTTCCATGATACCGGATAATATGGGTAAATTAGCCAAACATTTAAACATTCCGTTAGTAATATTATCTGTACACGGCGCTTATCTGGTAAACCCCTTCTGGAACGAAGAAAAGACACGAAAAGTTCCCATTGAGGCACGATTGGAATGTATCTATAATGTCGATGGATTAAACTCTGCAACGGCTGATGAAATACAAAAGACAATCACCGAAAAACTGACTTATGACGAATATGATTATCAGCATAAAGCAGGCTTCATTATTTCTGACAAAGACCGCGCAGAGGGTATAGAAAAAGCACTGTATCATTGTATCAGCTGCTTTGAGAAATATCATATGAACAGCATCGGAAGCACTTTGAGCTGCGGCTGCTGCGGCAAAAAGTGGGAACTGACAGAGGACGGCTGGCTCCGGACAGATGACAATAGCAGAGTCCATATTCCCGATTGGTACAAGTGGCAGAGAAAACAGGTTTCTGAAGAGCTGAAGAAGAAACCTGTCAGCAAAGAATTCCATGTAAGCATTGAAGCCCTTCCAAACGAAAAAGGGTTTGTCAGCTTAGGAAACGGGCGATTAACATTAAATCAGAATTCCTTTGTGCTTTCATATGCTGACGCATCAGGACAAGAACAGACATTATCATTTCCACACAAATTCAGAGAATCTGTACAAACAGAGTATAATTACCGAAAAAAGGGTCCTTGTATCGTGCTTTCATCAAAGGACTGCTGTTACTATCTCTATTCTGATGATACGTATTTCAACCCTACAGAATTACAGTTTATCGGGGAATATTTGTATCAGGAAGGAAAATAGTATCCATAGCTTATAGTCGGTAAGCATCATGTTGGTTTAAAGTTCAAATCCCAAAGCTCAAAGAATTTGCGGCGGAAGATATCAGCTTTGGACCTTGTACTCTGGACTTACAATAGCGAAATACTATATGTGTTTAAACCTGTTATGAGCAGCCAATGCGCGGCAAAAAAAATCCGCACCCGACAAAAGCCGAGCGCGAATCGTCCCGTGTGGTCACACACCGTAATGCGGGTGACAGGACTTGAACCTGCACACCATAGGGCACAAGAACCTAAATCTTGCGTGTCTGCCAATTTCACCACACCCGCAAATATTAACAACAAACCTATTATACATAAATCCAAGCCCAATGTCAATCAGATTTTTTTACCCATAGAAACCAACACGGGTGACCCCGCTGGACAACTTAACAACGTATCAGCTTTTGATATAACCGTCCGCGTCGTGCGGAAAAAGTGAATAGTGAATAGTTGTGGTACGTTTTCGCTTATGCGAAAACAAATTATAGTAAGTATAATAAAAACTACAGCTTTACACTGTATAGGCGCATAAAGTCGAGCAGGAGAAGAAACTATATGTCCATAAGAAACAGCCGAAACAGCAGCCCCTCAGGGCTGCGCCGGCGGATGGGAAATATTGTCTGCCAAGTCTGCGCCGTCAATCGCGGACAATGAATGTTCGATCAGGATGTCAGAGTGAGCGTTAGCGCCCGAAGGAAGTGCCCTTGGGGTACGAACGCCGCCGCGAATCGGGTGCGCAGGCTCTGCGCCCGAGGGTTGATTTTATTTGGAAAGGGTGTATAATATAATCAGGAAATAAATGATAGGAGATGAGACAATGGTATCTCAGAAAATGCTTGTGGTAAATGAAGTAGGCCTGCATATGCGCCCGGCAGGTGTCTTCGCAAATGAAATGTCAAAATTTGAGTGTGATGTAAATATTCTGTATAAGGACGCTAAGATCAATGCCAAAAGTCTTCTTAATATTATGTCGGCTTGTATAAAATGCGGAGCGCAAATAATAGTTGAATGTGACGGAATAGATGAAAATGAAGCTCTCAGTAAGGCAGATGAGCTTATCAGCAGCGGATTCGCCGGACTCTGAGCTGATGCTTACCGTAATTTACATACATCTTTCTTGATATTTCTGCATCTACCGTGAACAAATACGGCAGATGAAATAAATTCGGGATACTCTGTCCTTAATGTTTCGTTTATCTGATCGGAAAAGCCTGCACGAGCTTGTGTTTATGCACTCGTGCAGGCTTGTTTTTTATATCCTTTACAGCAAATAACCTCAGAACAACAAATCAAATCTCTTTTGGTCAAGCACAGAATATGCGATCGATGTTATCCTTGCAAGTGTTTCTTCGCCCCATGAATAATCGCTTAAATATTTTCCGTTGAGCAGATGGCTGTATTGATACGGCGTCTTTAAAAATAAATAATAATCACATTCAAATATAGAAGTATTCGCCATGCAGCCGCCCCTGACACATCTGACCATTTCACCGATACCGTGTGCATCACTCAGATCTTTGATATGCTGCAAGGCTTTTCTGTACAGCTTCTTTGTGTTGTTGTCAAGACCTCGTCCGGGCCACAGCTTGTCAACAGCCTCTTCCATACTCACAGTGCCGCCAATATGATCAACACAAAGAGCAAATAATTCCTTGGACTTTGCATTGTGAAAATACAGCGGCTGTCCATTCACAAATACATCAAAATTGCCGAAAGTCCTGATAAAAACCTTTTTTATCCTCTTTGACAACAGCTCAAACAAATCCATACAATGATATATCTCCTGAGAAGTATAGGGCTTCATTATGAACATATCGCAGCTGTATCTGTACACTTTTATTGAGTCATCTTCACTTTCTCCAACCAGACATATAACTGTTTTGTACTCTGCCGACTTTATACTTTCGATCAGACGCTTATAGCCGATAGCTTGTGAGCATGTGTTTATAAATATCATATCCGGCTGACTGCAAATATCATTCATACATTTTTCTTCGCTTGCGATCACAACGGCATCAAAGCTAAAGTTATTTACTATCTCACTGCGCAAGAACATAGCAGACTTTGTATCATCATCACATATTATGATATTCATATTTCAACCTCCTGCGCACCAGGCTCATATTTATTGTAAATTATACCACAATCACAAATTTTGTCAATATATAATTTACAGATCCAACCATTTTTCGATATAAATCCTTACATATCAATCACAATTATTAAGACAGCATATCCTCCGCTATATCCTTTAAATGCACAGGATATACTCCCATCTCTTCAACAAGACACTTTAGCTCCCACACCTTATCAAAGCACTCCGATATTGCATCCACCCTGCAATATTCCCCTTCGAGCGCCGCAAGCTGCGGCTTTGAATTATACATATAAAGTCCATACAGCTTTACCATACCAACACTTTCAATTATCATATACGACTGAGTTATTTCACAAACATAACTATCCACCGAAGGACCTTCTGCAAGATCATAAGCGACATTGTTCGCCATAATTCTTAACCCCTTGTATAATTATTTTAATTATTACAATTTGTATATGACAATACAATTATAGATTAAAAATCAAAGCAATTCAATACCACTTTAGTTGGGATAGTATTGATTTTTTCACACCCTCAGCAAACACATCAATACTTCATCTATTCTGACCAAACAGCTTTACAATATCAAATCTGGAACATACATTAAGCTTGCGATATGAATTATGCAGACTTTTCTTGACAGTACCTTCACTTATGCCAAGACTGCCTGCAATGTATTTATTTGTCAAGCCCCTTGAGACAAGCTCTACAATTTCAGATTCACGGGGAGTCAGCCTTTTAAAGAGATCCGCCCTGACCTCCTGCGTCCTTTCATGTTTGTGCAGAATAACATACATATATTCTATTTTGCCCTCTCTTAATATCGGAACACACTCCATAAGATATCCATGACAGACTCCGTCTTTATCCTCAATAACATTTTCACCGCAGCAGACGCTCATATATCTTTCCGCATCTTTGTAAACATACGTTTTTTGCACGTCGCATAATGATAATTCTCCGCTTTGAATCATAACATTAAGTCTGTAGTTTTCCCAGATAAAGCTATTCATAGCTCCCCTGTATTCCGCTATCCCGATACCAAGAATATCGTCTGTAATAAATCTGCCCTCCATAAAAAAATCCTTCAGCTCACAGACCAACTCCCCATTCAATCTCAGTCTGTGCATATCAGAATATCCGTTCACTCTCCATAGCATTTCACGTCCGTTATATGGTTGTATCTCATAGTAATCAAATTTCCCTTTGCTGCTTAAATACAGCTTCAAATGCTTTAATGACTCTTTGTTACCAACACTCACACGTCCGCATATATCACTTCCCTTTAACTTGTAATAGACCTCATCTGCACTTTCAAGCAAGACACTTCCATCATCTCCAAGAGCAAATCCGGCGCAATAACTGAGTGTTCTGCTTTTTGGTTTTCCGAACACACTATACTCTGCTTCACATTTCATCTTTCAAGCTTCACCATTCCCTTATTATATCTGTATAAACACATCCGCAAGCTGTCAGGACAAAAAACAATAAACAAATCGTCCACGACAAAAAACGACAATCGTCACCAATAATATTATACAAAACAATCTGCCACCGTTTCGCCACCGGTGCGCACGTCAATCTAATTCAGACATCAAAATGATACAAAGTTTAATAAGATGTCATTTTGAGCGTTAAGCGAATAATCTTTGAGTGACTTATGCACACTTTACTATGCCTGTCAGGTTTAATTAATTAGAAAAAACGCACTTTAAGCCCTTTCGGCAAGCTCAAGAAAGAAGGTTGATTCTGAAAAGTAACAAAATAATTTCCAAATTAGATTGACGTACACCGGTGCGTGACCGCACTGGACAACTTAACAACGGTGCGTGACCGCACTGGACAACTTAACAGCTTCTGATTGAACCATCTGCGTCGGTGCGCGACCGCACTGGACGACTTAACAACGCATCAGCTTCTGATTGAACCATCTGCGTCGTGCTCTTCAGAGAGCACTTAGGCTATTATTGTACGCGTCTACAACTGTCCTCCAAAACTAACCCCGCCCATAAGCGCACCGTAAGGGGCGTGTTGGGCGGAGAAACGCGGACAGGAAGAGTTTCGGTCTGAATATCAGAGTGAGCTTCAGCGAACGGCAACGCGAATCGGGAGCGCAGGCTCTGCGCCGCGAATCGGGAGCGCAGGCTCTGCGCC